>JAIRKG010000102.1 GCA_031260235.1 Dysgonamonadaceae bacterium
CATTATCGGTGATAATCAATTCGTCATTTTCGACGGATACGCGGTAATCTTTCAGTTTCCTTCCGTTTCTATCTGTTAAAATACCCAATTTCGATTTCAAGTAAATCATTTCATTCAAAATGGAAGATGGGCAAATTTAGTCTTTATATTTCCTTCCCGTTCGTCCTCTTTGCAAGCCAAAACGGAAAAAAACAGACTGTTCAGTTCGCCATAATCACTTAATTTATTGACGGATAGAAATGCAAAATTCTTATCTCCATTATGATATTTGATGATTTGCGCTTCGAGCAGTTTCAAAAACAGCACGCGGTTTATCCATGTAATAGCCAAATCTAATGCCACATTAAACGCGCGCTCCTTTTTGTTTTCGCCATATTGTTCGGGGTCAATATTGTCTAATCTGTCCATCGAAACAATAGCGTTAATCGCATTTTCGATAATAGAACCGCTGTCGCGTTCGTTCTCTTTCTTGCGGACAATCAATTTCCTGTTGTCCTGCTTTATTTCCTCTAATCCGATAATGTGCAGGAGTTCGGCATAGAATTCCCTGTTCAACTGATTGTTGTCGTTTGCAACAGGCAATTTAAGTAAATGCACGGGGGAGAGGAATTTATACAGCGATATTAGTTGCCGGTCATCCTCATTGTCTTCATTGAGAAGCGTTTTTTCATAGTCGCGAATATCAAAATGAGTATAGGGAATTTCGGTTTGAAGTTTCTGTATTTCGGGCGAGGCTATTTCCTTATAAAAGAAATCAGTACCTGTTCCCGATAATTTGCCTGCCCGAAACTGTTCAAAACGATTGAGTAAGGTTTTGTTTAGATAAAACAATTTTTCAAAATCCTGCGCGTCAAATACAAACCATTCATAAAGATTGGTAATAATTAAATACCGGAGTTCAAAATTCTTTCCGGTTTTTCGTTCCCTCAGGTAATATAATACCAATTCCTGAAATGATTTAACGTTTAAGTTTCCCCTGTCGACCATTTCTGCTTTATTCACAGGTCTTTTCACTTCAATCAGCACGCCGACAGAAGATGTACTGTCGTTGTTATGGATGACCAAATCATTTTTCCCTTTGGTATTAATGTAGTGTTTATCCCTGTAATATACGGAATTAAGAAAATCCTTAATCAGATTTTTATGATATTCCTCGCTTTCATGCTCATCAATACGATTGAGCAGAACGATAAATTCCTTTTTAAAAAGTCCAATCTCTTTCCGTTCCGGTTTTTGTTTCAGGAAAGCAGGATTTAATGCCTGTTTTGTGGATTTTACGTTTAACGCCATTTTATTTTCGTTTGATACATCATATAATATCCCAAAATATCTGTTGTGTTCAACTAACAATCTATTGTGATTTCCGATACAAAATTACATGAAAAACCTGTGTTTTCCAAGCGCGTATAAAATCCTGTCATTGCGAACCGCGTAGCAGCGAAGCAATCCGGAAAAAACTTTCATTTTCCCCGACTTCGGGGCTTTTTTCTTCGACGTCGACCTTTTTTTCCTCAACGTCGATGCTTTTTATATCGACGCTGATACTTTTCGATGTCAAAATGATGCAAAATAAGTATAATTTGATTATTGGCAGATGTAAAGCATCCGATTTAAGGAAGAGCATAAACAAAAAAACTCCGAAATCAAGCTTGTGCGCCTGTATTTCGGAGTTTTTTGCCTTGGCAGGAAACCCTGCCTGTTGAGGCGAAGCGAGTTATTCTTCGCCGTCGCCGTTTTTGTGTTTGTGTCCGGAGAAACGTTTTTTCAATTCTTCGTAAATTGCTTTGGCGTCGGGAACATCTCTTTCGGCGGCAAGTTTTACGAAATTGTAGAACGTTAAGGCAGCCTCAAATGCGACGCTTCCGGTAGACAAAATTGTGTCGTCAATTTCTTCATACACCTGCAAAGCGTCGTTGTGAATTGTCCGTAAATTGCGGGCGTCTGTAAGATTGAGATTAAAATTCGTCATGTTCAGAAACGCGGGGACAAAAGCCGGATTTTCAACTGCAAACCGGTAGGCTTTATCTACAAAAACATCGGATTTGTCACCCATTTTCAGCATCTTACGCCTTTGTTCCGGCGTAAGCGCCACCACATAAGGCTTCAATAATGTTTTAATTTCGACAAATCTTTGCCGGACCGCTTCTATAATGTTAGCAGGAACGGCTTCCAATACTTGTTCTTCTGATTTTTCTTTTTCCATATTTTTTTTATTTATAATTTCGACAGCAAAGATAAAATATAGTTGTGACAAAAATGTGAAAAAAATATGAAAAATTTGTGACGTTTTTTTGGGGGGCTGGATTGTTTCGCCGCTATGCGGCTCGCAAAGTCGTAGCCGTCATTGCGAGCGAAGCGAAGCAATCCAGGAAAGAAAAGAAATGGATTGCCGCGCCGCTTCGCGGCTCGCAATGACGAGGTGGGGTCGCAAAGCCGCAGTCGTCACCCGGAGCGAAGCGAAGCAATCCGGAAAAAAGAGCGTCATTACGAGGGCTTTGCCCGAAGCAATAAAAAAAACCGTTATTTTTTCAAATCTATTTGCAAATCGAAGACATTTATACCGCCCCGTCACTCTACACAATCCAATGGTATGTGATTCCGGGCAACCACGAATATCGACGAAAAATATTCCGATGCAGGACAACAGGATATGGACACGCAACTCTCGTGGATTGCACAAACGCTCGAAACATCGGATGCGCATTGGAAAATCGTCATCGGGCATCATCCCGTTTACGCTTATACGACAAAAGAGGAAGTTGATTATTTCCGCAACTTCACATAATCCATCTTGTGGTCTGCTCCCTTATGCAATATAAGGTTAGCGCGTTCGCGCGTAGGGAGGATATTTTGATGTAAATTCTTCCTGTTGATTTCCCGCCATACGGAAAGCGCCATCGTTGTTGCTTCATCTTCCGAGAGTTTCGTGAAGGAATGGAAGTATGAACCCGGATCGTTAAAAGCGGTTATCCACAGTTTCATAAAACGGGCAAGAAACCACGATTCGAGCAAATCGTCGTCTGCGTCCACATAAATCGAAAAATCAAGGTAATCCGATACGAAGGTTGCAGCCTTGCCTTTCCGTGGATAATCGGCCTGGTTTTGCAGGACGTTCAGTCCTTCAAAGATCAGTATATCGGGCTGGGGGCTGATTTTGATATATTCATGCGGGACAATGTCATATATCAAATGAGAATATTTCGGCGCCTGCACGTTTTGTTTACCCGATTTGACACTACTGAGGAATTGCAGGATATGATGAACGTCATACGATTCGGGAAACCCTTTTTTCGACATTATTCCCTTGTCTTCGAGCACGGCATTGGGATAGAGGAACCCGTCGGTCGTAACAAGCGCTACGCTGTAATTCTCTTTCCAGCGGCTGAGCAGCGCTTGCAAGACGCGAGCAAACATGCTCTTGCCTACAGACACGCTTCCGGCAATGCCGATAATAAACGGTATCTTTTGAAGCCGCTCGTTCAGAAACCTCATCATCGCTTCCTGCCGGCTGATTGTTGAGTTCACATAATTATTCAGCAGTCGCGACAGGGGCAGGTAAGTGTCGCGAATTTCGCTAATCGACAATTCATCGTTAATCCCTTTCAAGTTAACAATTTCTTCTTCACTTAAAGTCATCGGCTCCGACTGGCGGAGGGTTGCCCATTTTTCCCTGCCGAATGTCAGGTATGGGCTGGTTGGGGTTGTGTTCATATATTTTTATTATTGAGTTGACGGGCTGCAAAGGTATATAAAAGTTTTGGAATAGCATTTATTTGGAGTTTGCACAATTATCATATACTTTTGTAACCGGATTTTTAATATAAATAAAATTATGGCATACAAAAAACTAACGGCTGAAGAAGCCGCCTCATTAATTAAGAACGACGACGTAGTCGGATTCAGCGGCTTTACTGCCGCCGGATGCCCGAAAGTCATAACGGTAGCACTGGCTAAAAAAGCCGAAGAAGAACATGCGAAAGGAAATCCTTTCAAAGTGGGAATGTACACAGGCGCCTCCACAGGCGATTCGATCGACGGGGTTTTGGCGCGGGCGCACGCAGTCAAATTCCGCACGCCCTATCAGTCTTCAAAAGATATGCGGACGGAATTGAATAACCGCGACGCGCAATATTTCGATTTGCATCTCTCGGAACTGGCGCAGTATCTGCGTTATGGATTTCTTCCGAAACCCGATTGGGCGATACTGGAGGCTTGCGATATTACCGACGATGGAAAAATTTACCTGACTTCCGCCGTGGGCATTGCGCCGACAGTGGCGCGTCTGGCAGACAGGATTATTATAGAATTGAACGCCTATCATCCGCGCGAACTGGCGGGAATACACGATATATATGAGCCTGCCGATCCTCCCTTTCGCCGCGAAATTCAGGTTTATAAGCCTGCCGACCGGATTGGTATTCCTTATATACAAGTTGATCCGGAAAAAATTGCGGGCATTGTCGAAACCAATCTTCCTAACGAGATAGGTGCATTCACACCGTCGGACGAGGTGACAGACCGGATCGGGCAAAACGTGGC
>JAIRKG010000134.1 GCA_031260235.1 Dysgonamonadaceae bacterium
CAGGCAGATTCCAGTGTCCCGAACTGACATCGGGACACCGCGACCTTATAAATTTCGCGTTGGAACAGGGGCACAATCAAATCCTTATTGCGCTTGGATGTGCGGCTACGGCATGTACCAAAAACAATCCCCTGCATTTCAGCGCGAGGGTAGCCATGATTCGCGAACGTTATCCCAACTTTATGTTCATGCCCATACACGACCACCCATCCGATAAGGTATGGTCGGATATACTGGACGAGACGATTGGCAATTTCTTCCCCCATACCGGCAATATCACTCTATACGGCTCACGCGATTCTTTCAAGGGCAGATATTTTGGGAGGTACAATGTTCGCGAATTTGAGCCGAAGACGTACGAAAATGCAACAAAATCGCGCGAGAAGTACGGATCAACCATCGGATTCAACAGAGATTACCGGCACGGCGTAATATACGGCGCTTACCAGAAATTCAATACCGTTTATCAGACTGTGGATGTAGCCATTTTCATAGATGATGAAACCCTGTTGCTCGGACGTAAAAATATACACGCAGACAAATTTCTCTTTCCAGGCGGCTTTGTGGACGTCTGCGACCGAAACCTGAAAGAAGCCGTTATCCGCGAAGCCGGGGAAGAAACGGGTCTTTGCGTTTACGGGGTCGAATACTTGGAATCGTTCATGATTGACGATTACCGTTATCGTTACGAAACCGACAAAATAATGACCCACTTCCACCGGGCAAAGGCTAAAATCGACAATATCAATAAAATTACAGCCCGCGACGATCTCGACGGATTATTCGGTATCAGATTGAAAGATTTGACGCTTAACGATATGGCAGACCCGCACAAGCCATTGGCAGAATATATACTAAACAATATACAGTCATGAACATAATCGAACTTGCGGAAGCGCATCCCGAAATCAACATCACGGTAAAAGCAGGAGAACTAATTGAAGCCATTGAATACTGCGTCAACAAAACGCGCAAGGAATTAGAGCGGCAAATTACCGACGACAATACGGAAACCTATCCAAGTCCTGACCAAGTGGCAAAGATACTTAGTGTTGATAAGTCCACTTTGTGGCGTTGGAAAAAACAGGGCTATCTTGTCCCTGTCGAAATCGGCGGCAAACGTCGGTATAAAATGAGTGATATTAAAAAGATTTTGGAGGGCTAAACTATGCTGAAAGAATTAACAGACAAACAGAAAGAGATCATGTATCAGACAAGGGATGAATGGATAAATCTCTTTTTTGACAACGTGAAAAATCAAAAGGGGATCGACAAGCCGCTTTTTGAAGCGGGCATCTCGTGGGTGTATACAGAAATTCTGAAGAAGGCAAGTCCTAAAATTGTGTATTGCGACAGCTGGGCAAATTGTCTTCTTACAATAGCAACATTAAAAGATGAAGAACAAAGTCCATGTAATGTTTCGGTCGGGGATTCGGTCAGGGATTCGGTCAGGGATTCGGTCAGGGCTTCGGTCGGGGATTCGGTCTGGTATTCGGTCAAACAACTATTCAATCAATGTTCATATTATGGAGATATAAGTGATTTTGGATGGGTTGCACATTACGATTTTTTCTCCCGGATTGGGATTGTGAAAAATAAAAACTTTGAAAAATACAAATCGTTTATCAAGTCCTGCACATTCGCCATTTATCCGTATGAAAACTGCGTATTCGCCGTACAGCCGCCGATTTATATCGAACGCAATGCCGCCGGCAGGCTTCATTCAACAACCGCCGCAGCGGTAAAGTTCCGCGACGGCACTTCCTATCACTTCATCAACGGTCGCTCAATCCCGGCATGGGTTGTTGAAAAAAAGGACACCATAACAAAAGAAATGTTTCTGAATGAAAGGAACGCAGAAATCAAGGGGGCAATGTATGCAGTATTGGGACAGCAGGGTATCATGAACCTGCTGGGTGCGGAAGTCGTCGACATTAAGCAAATCGCTCACGCCAACGGGGAAAAGGAAACAGTTGAACTGCTGAAGACCTGCGACACGTTCCCTGAAATCGACAATCAGCCGTTCGCATGGGTAAAAGTCATCTGTCCCTCTACCGGCACTAACTACCTGCTCGGTGTCGAACCGTCCCATACGGACGCAAAGGCGGCTCTGGCCTCACTCTCAATGTTTACAGAAAACGAATATTCATTCAATTATAGAACTTAAAGATTTAAGAAAATGAAAAAAGAAAAAGTAAGTACAGGAATTAAATTCCACCAGGGCGACGTACAGGGTCGCTCACTGTCAGAATTGCCGCAAGGCGCGGTAAGAACGGAAAACACCCCGCTTGCACTGGGGGAAAAACACGGACACGCACATGTCGTTACGGGCGACGTGGAACGTTACACGGTAGACCGTCGCGTAATCTTCTTCGTGAAGACGCAGGCGATTTTGCAGCACATCAACCTGTCGCTGATGGAAAACAAAAAAAATTGGGAAACAACCGAAGTTCTCCCGGTTGCCGATCACAAGCCCATCACCCTTGATAGGGGCTATTATGAATTTTGCATTCAAAACGAGTACAATCCATACAGGAAGGTGTTTGAGAAAGTACGGGATTGAAAAACAAACAATAAGTAATAAATAAACAATTAAAATTCACAACAATGAGAACAAAATCAAATTCAGTTTTAGCGGCTTTCTTTTTATTAACAGCCGTATCGTGTACGAAAATCGACAGCGGAAGCGTCGGAATCATGTTTAAAAAATGGTCGTCGGAAAAGTCGGAATACGGCGGCGTGGTTGGAACCTGCAAGGGTTTTGTGTGGTACAATCCGTTTGTGGAGAACGTATTTGAGTATCCGGTATTCGTTCAGCGGAAATCGTTTGACGACATTCAGGTAAATGCCAGGGATGCAAGTACATTCAGCATTTCGCCGACAATCGCTTATCGCTTAGACCCTGAAAAGGCAACGTATGTGTTTACCAAATACCGGAAATCGTTAAGCGAAATAGAGGAAGGGTACATCCGAACCTGTATCTACGAAGCGTATCGGACATGTGGAAACTCCTATACCTCTGATTATTTGATGTCAAACAGGGAAGAATTCGAAAAAGCCGTCCGAATTAGACTTGACGAATCCATGACAAGAGAAGGGTTTATTGTGGAAGAATTTACGGCGCAAATTACTCCGCCCAAAAGTTTAAGAGCTGCTATTGACGCCAAAAATGAAGCCATTCAGAACGCATTAAAAGCCGAGAATAAAGTGCGGGAAGCAGAAGCCAATGCAAAAATAGAAATAGCAAGAGCCACAGGTGAAGCCAGCGCGTTAAAAATAAAAGGGGACGGCGAATCCTATTACAATCGGGTTGTTGCATCTTCATTAACTCAGTTACTTGTTCAGCAGGACGCTATAGAAAAATGGGACGGTAAACTCCCTCTTTATTCCGGTAATGCAACTCCTTTTATAAATCTAACTAAATGACTTTGATGGATATGAAATTAATTGTAATTCAATCTGTTGTAAGCATATTGCTTGCACTGTTTTTAAAAACATGTACTATGACTTCTGAAAAGGGAAAAGTACCGAATATTGTCCCGATAGCCTTGATAATTTTAGGATTGATTCCAATCGTTGGAACGCTTAGTATAATTCTTTCCTCTATTGCCGTTGGATGCTGTTTTTATAATTCTCATCTAATACTTAAAGACAACAAGTTTACCCGGTTCTTATTCGGAACAAAATAAACAATAACAAATGAAAAACATAGACAAATCAAAGTTCATATTAATCATCCAATTGGCAGTAATATGGCTATTGGTGATAGCAGGAATAATATTAGCAAACTAAATTAAAATAAATCATGAAAGAAAGAAATTACAGTTGGGAAACAACATTCGGAACAGACGATGAAATGATGCACACTTTTTCCGACAGGGTGAAAGTTCTTGTGAATTTCAAATTTGAAACAGTTACAACCGTTAAAGACGGCGAGCCTGTTGATAAATTCACTTGCACGGGCATGACAATCCACGAATACGAAACATTCCTATTCGGGATAGCCAAAACAGCCGAAATATTAAAAGGTATGTAAGCCGTGAAAAAAGCAATCGGATATTTAATGAGTAGCAAACGATGAAAAAAGTAACAATTAAAGAAATGACCCTTGTAAACTTCAAGGGAATTAAGAGCCTGACCGTAAATTTCGGTCAGGTTACGGAAATCCGCGGGGCAAACGCAACCGGTAAA
>JAIRKG010000141.1 GCA_031260235.1 Dysgonamonadaceae bacterium
TCCATTGCCGGCGTTTCAATCTGTTTGAAGCCGTAGAGGCGAAATACGTTGCAGATTGTATCGAAAATATAGTTGCGTTTCGCCGTTTCTTCGGGCGAAAAATCTCTTGTTCCTTTGGGGATTGAGGGTTTCTGCATTGTTTTGTGATTATTGTAAGACAGCGCAAAAGTACTCAATTAATTGCAATTCTATGCACATTTCGTTCTTTGGTCTGTTTCTCCGGATTGCTTCACCGCTACGCGGTTCGCAATGATGCGGTGAGGCTAAATCGGCGGATTAGATTTTGTAATTTAGATGTTTTGTCATACCTTTGTAACCGAAACGGAAGTGAATAGTGTTGTTGTCTGTTGCGTCCGCTATTTTCCCCTAATTATAAATATAATGAATAAAAAAAAATTTGTTTTCGGAAAAGAAAACTTTATTATTTTAGTCGCTTCTGTCCTCGTGATTATCGTTGGATTTTGGCTGATGTCAGGCGGAAAAACCACTGAAGAAACAGGGTTTGACCCGACGATTTTCAGTACGCGTCGCATTATCGTTGCGCCCACCGTTACGACGATTGGATTCGTTTTGGTCGTTTGGGCGATTTTTAAGAAGCCGAAAGATTAATAACCCCTGCTCTTTAAAACCGCTTAAGGGTATTAAGAATCGAAAAAAAGATTATGAACTGGTTTCAAACAATTATTATCGCTGTCGTCGAAGGCTTGACCGAGTTTCTGCCTGTCTCCTCCACGGGGCACATGATTCTTGCGCAGGGATTTCTGGGCGTGAAGAGCGACGAATTTGTCAAAGCCTTTACCGTCATCATCCAGTTTGGGGCGATCGTATCTGTCCTTGTTCTGTATTGGAAACGATTTTTGCAATCATGGGATTTCTACCGGAAGTTGCTGTCAGCCTTTATTCCTGCAGCTGTGATTGGTCTTTTGGCGAGCGATTGGATCGATTCCCTGCTCGAAAACGTTTGGGTGGTTTCTGTGATGTTGATTCTCGGCGGTATTTTTATGCTTTATGTAGACAAATGGTTTACGTATTCCGAACAAGACGAGCCGGAAATAACCGACGCCAAAGCGTTTAAGATAGGATTGGTGCAGTGCATTGCAATGATTCCGGGTGTATCGCGCTCAATGGCGACAATTGTGGGCGGCATGGCGCAAAAACTCAGCAGGAAAACGGCGGCGGAATTTTCGTTCTTCCTCGCCGCGACGACAATGGCTGCCGCTTCCGGCTATAAACTCCTTAAACTGTTGCTCGAAGATGCATCGCGACAATTGTTGGTCGACAACGTTGGTGTATTGATTGTCGGAAACATCGTTGCATTCGTCGTAGCCATGGCGGCGATAAAGTTTTTCATCGGGTTTTTGACCAAATACGGCTTCAAAGCGTTTGGTTATTACCGGATTACTGCCGGAGCGCTGATTCTGATTTTGCTTTATTGCGGTTTCCACCTCGAAGTAATTTAACATGAATTTTCAGGAAGGAGAGATTTTATATTTCGATAAACCGCTTCACTGGACTTCTTTTGACCTGATCAATAAAATAAGATACGAAATTTCTCGTTACTTAAAAGTAAAGAAGATTAAAGTCGGACATGCGGGAACATTAGACCCTTTGGCAACCGGCGTAATGATTGTTTGCACCGGAAAAACCACGAAGAAAATCAACGAACTTCAATATCTTACGAAAGAATATATTGCCACAATGCAATTAGGAGCTACTACGCCGTCGTTTGATTTGGAAACGGAAATAGACGCTGTTTATGAAACAGTCCACATTACCCGGGAAGTCGTAGAAACCGCGTTACAACAATTTACCGGCAGTATAGAACAAATTCCTCCTGTTTATTCGGCAGTTAAAGTGCAGGGAAACAAGGCTTACGATTTGGCAAGAAAGGGAATAGCGGTAGAATTGAAGCCCAAATTGATAGTGATTGATGAAATCGAACTTTTATCTTTCCGTCCGGACGAAATCACAGTGCGGATTGTTTGCAGCAAAGGAACTTACATCAGGGCATTGGCGAGAGATGTCGGCGCTGCGTTACATTCCGGCGCTCACCTGACAGGGTTGCAGCGCACAAGAATAGGCGATATTACATTAGATAAGTGCATGACAATTGATGATTTTAAAAAACATTATTTATAACGCAGATATGTATGAGACTTTCAAAATTCAAATTCAACCTGCCGGATGAATTAATCGGTTTACATCCCGCAAAAAATAGGGACGAATCGCGGTTAATGATCGTCCATCCGAAAACAAAAAAAATTGAACACAAAACATTCAAGGACATCCTTAATATCTTTGGAGACAACGACGTATTGGTTTTCAACGATACGATGGTCTTCCCCGCTCGCCTGCGCGGAAGCAAAGAAAAAACAGGTGCGAAGATAGAAGTTTTTTTGCTTCGCGAATTGAATCCCGGACTCAATCTTTGGGACGCTCTGGTTGATCCCGCCCGGAAAATCCGTATCGGCAATAAACTCTATTTCGGCGAAGAAGAATCAATGGTTGCCGAAGTTATCGACAATACAACGTCCAGAGGCCGCACCCTGCGTTTTCTGTACGACGGGTCGTACGACGAATTTAAACGGGCGCTGTATGCTTTGGGTGAAATGCCCATCCCGAGCTACATCAACCGGAAAGTGGAGCCGGAAGATACGGAGCG
The DNA here is from genome assembly GCA_031260235.1 of Dysgonamonadaceae bacterium. GTDB lineage: Bacteria > Bacteroidota > Bacteroidia > Bacteroidales > Azobacteroidaceae > Azobacteroides. The sequence continues at coordinate 2,663 of JAIRKG010000141.1, forward strand.
TTATCAAACCATTTTTGCGAAAAACGAAGGCGCTGTGACTGCCCCCTCGTCCGGCTTGCATTTCAGCCGCGAACTGATGAAACGACTGGAAATTAAAAGTTGCAACCTTACTTATATTACCGTACATTCCGGTTTGGGCGCTTTCCGGGAAATTGAAGTGGAAGACTTGACGAAGCATAAAATGGATTCCGAAGAGATGAAGATCAGCAAAGAAACTGTGAAAATAGTCAATCAGGCGAAAGATAACCATAGACACATTTGCGCCGTTGGGTCTTCGGTTTTGCGTGCTCTCGAAAGCACGGTAACGACGCAGGGATATTTAAAAGAGTATTCCGGATGGACGAACAAATTCATTTTTCCGCCTTACGATTTTTCCATAGCCACCTGTTTAATCACTAATTTCCACATGCCGTATTCAACTATGCTGATGCAGGTGGCCGCTTTCGGCGGATACGATTTTATCATGCACACATACAAAATAGCCATTGAAGAAGGTTACAAATTTGGGGCATACGGCGACGCCATGTTAATTATATGACCGCATATTTGGCTTTGGGCGCAAACTTGGGCGACAGGCATGTTAATTTACAGAAAGCCCTCCTGTTAATAGCTGATAAGATAGGACACTTTTTGGCTATTTCTTCCATATATGAAACCGAACCTTGGGGCTTCGAGTCCGAAAATAAATTCCTGAATCAAGTTGTTGCCGTTGAAACAAACCTTGCTCCAATCGAAATTTTAAGATATACGCAAGCCATCGAGCGGCAAATCGGCCGCAAGGAAAAAACCGGCCATACTTACCGCGACCGTTTAATAGATATTGATATAATCCTTTGCGAAAATATAATATTGAATACCCCTGAACTACAACTTCCCCACCCACTTTTTCATAAACGGCAGTTTGTTTTGGAGCCTTTGAATGAGATTGCGGCAAAAGTGATACATCCTGTTTTGGGAAAGACTGTGGCGCAACTTTTAGAGGAAACGGTACATGGTGAACGGTGAACAGGACCGCGTACTTGTCGTGTCCCGTTTACTGTACGTATGGTTGAAAAAACCGAACCAAATCCCACTTAAAAACGACGGGTATTTCCATCAAGTATGGAGACGCCTTTTCCCTGTCTCCGGTGCTTAAATATTGTGGGGTGTTGTAATATTGCAGCAACTCTTGGCTGTCGGGGTCGTATCGGAATTGCATCAGCGAAATATCTAAAGGAATAAGGGCGTTCTGCGCGGTTTGTTCGCAGGTGTCAACGTCAGGTTTGATGAATTGCGCTTTTTCCGCAAGCGTAATGAACACGCTACTGTTTAATTTCCTCCAATTGACGGTGTAAAATTCCGGATAACTGTCGCAAATCGGAGCGCAAACAGTGTGGATAAGGCAAACAACTTTTGAATCGTTTATCATGGGCAAAACAATGATTTCCATACTGCTTTCGCCTTCCTTGATATGCAAATAATCGTCGGTCATGCGGGTGAGAAAACAGGAATCGCCCAACTGGTTTTCGACTGCGGCAAGCAATCCGCTTTTATACCGTTCGACAAGTTCCAGGCGGTCGGGTTCAGTCAATGTCAGCGAAAGAGACTCCGGCATGGAAAGGAATAGATTTTCAGCTGGCTGTGCCGGTAAACAAACAGACAAAAATAGTACGCAAAAGTGCAAAAGCACGAAATGTTTTTTATTTACATGATATGATTGGATCATTTTATTTGTTACTAAAATTTTATTTGTGTAATTCGTAGCCTGTCATTATGCGTTCAATAATATCCACAACTTTGTATCCGTCACGAGCATTGGTCGTGATTTCCACGCCGGTATTTTTCAGCACATCAACAATGTTTTGGATAACATAGTGATGGTTTTGCGCCGATCCGGTGTAAGCGCCGTAATCATTGCCCGGATTAGTCGGCGGAAGTGTCGGCATTTCGTAATCTTTTATGTGGCAATATTCTACTTCGTTCATGTATTGCCCGCCGATTTTAACTGTTCCGTTCTCGGCGACGACCGTTACCGAACTTTCAAAGTTTTTACCATAAACGGAAGTGGAAAAATTGAGGATGCCTACCCCGCCATTGATAAATTCAAAGGTAACAATTCCAGAATCTTCAAAATCAGTTAAATGCAGGTGATTGAAATCGAAAAATCGGGAACGGACGCTGCAGATATCGCCAAACAGCCAGTACATTAAGTCAATGAAATGTGAAAATTGAGTAAACAGCGTCCCGCCGTCCAGCGTTTTGTCGCCATGCCAGGGGCTACGACTGTAATACCGTTCGTCGCGATTCCAGTAGCAATTGATTTGCACCAAAAATATTTTCCCCAGTTTGCCGGAATCCACCATGTTTTTAATCCAAACCGAAGGCGGGGAATAGCGGTTTTGCATCACGCAGAAGACTTTTCTTTGGTATTGTCCGGCAGTGGACAGGATAAGCCCCGCTTCTTCCGTATTCAAAGCCATCGGTTTTTCGATAACAACGTGGTAGCCGGCCTGTAGCCCGCGGATAGCCATTGGAGCGTGTAATCCGTTTGGTGTGCAAATGTTTAATACGTCAAATGCGACACCTGATTGCAACAAGTCGTCCAATGATGAAAAGTAAGGCGCATTGCCGGAAGAAACGGACAAAATATCACATACGGCTGCCAATTCCGCTTCCGGATTCCGGTCTATCATTTCAATATGCCGCTTGCCGATGTGACCGCAACCGACAACTGCAAACCTGATTTTTTCCATTTAACGATTTGAAATAAAAATAGAAATCATCTCAATGTGTGTTTAATTTCTGCAGTAGAATTATCAACAATGTCCGCCAAATCTTTCAATCTGATTTTCCCTTCGTAAATGGCTTTCCCAATAATAACTCCCTGTATATGCGCTTCTTCCAAATGCTCAATATCTTCGATGCAACTGATTCCACCGCTTGCAATCAAATAATTGCATGGGTCTGCTTCTTTGATTTCCCTGTAAAGGTCAATGTTGGGACCGGTCAACATTCCGTCGCGGCTGACATCCGTACAAATCACTTTATAAATGCTTTGCTGCCGCCATGTTTCGATAAAAGGAATCATATCTTCGTTTGTTGTTTCCGTCCAACCTGCAACGGCTATTTTTTTGTTTTTACAGTCGGCGCCCAAGATAATGTGTTCCGCTCCGAATTTGTCAATCCAGCGCTGAAAGATTTCCGGATTCTTCACGGCAATGCTTCCGCCGGTAACCATCTCTGCCCCATTGTCGAAAGCGATGTCCAAATCGGAATCGGATTTTAGTCCGCCACCGAAATCTATTATTAATGAAGTTCGGGATGCTATCTTTGCTAAAACGTGGTAATTGATAATCCGGTTGGCTTTTGCCCCGTCCAAATCTACTAAGTGAAGTCGGTTAATGCCGTGGTCTTCAAACATTTTGGCTACTTCGAGCGGGTCTTCGTTATAGACTTTTTTTTGTTCGTAGTTTCCTTGAGAAAGTCTTACGGCTTTTCCTTCAATAATGTCGATAGCGGGAATAATTTCTATCATCTTATGAAACGGATAGTCATCGGATAGATATAGTCGTCGCCGTTATTGGCTTTTATCGCGGCGATAACGGCGCATGCAATCTGTAAAACAGCAATGAGTCCAAGTAAAAAGAATCCGACAAAAATTATGCACAACACGACTGATATTGCCGCATATATTACCATTGACACGATGAAATTGATGATTTCCTTGCCGGAGGCATTGACTTTTGCACTTTTATTTTTATTAAGTATCCACAAAATCAAGGGCGTAAGGAATCCCAAACCGGGTAAAATGTATCCTCCTAATTGGGAAATGTGCATCAATGCGAGGTATGAGTTTTCGGTCATTCCAAAAAGTGGAGAGCCATAAGATGGATTTTCTGTTTTATTGAATATTTTTTCTTTTTCGCGTTGATATTCTTCTTCGGTAATCGAACCGTTTTTCCTGAGTTCGTCTAATGTTTTTAAATCTTCGTAATTCATATAGATATTTAAAGTTGTAAAAAATTACACAATATTTTTTCACCTGTCGTGCCGCTTTTTTCCGGATGAAACTGGGTTGCGTAAAAATTATCCTTGTGTAGCGAGGCGCTGAATTTTTGGATATAATCTGTTGCGGCAACGGTATATTTGTTTTCCGGAACATAATAACTATGCACAAAATATACAAAATTTCCGTCGGAAAGTCCTTGATATAAATCGCTTTTCAAGTTTGAGAGGTTATTCCAGCCGATGTGCGGAACTTTGTCTTCCTGTTTACGGGGCTGGAATTTAAGAACAGGGACATCGAAAATACCCAGACAGGCGGTATTTCCTTCTTCCGAAAACCGACATAACAATTGCATCCCGATACAGATTCCCAATACAGGCTGTTTTAATCCTTTAATCAATTCGTCTAAGCGATGTTCTTTGAGGTATTGTATTGTCGTACCCGCTTCCCCCTGCCCGGGGAAGATGATTTTGTCGGCTTTTTGCAATGTTTCTTTGTCGGCGGTTATGATGGGTTCGATCCCCAGTCGTTTCAGTGCGTAATCAACCGAATAGATATTACCTGCATTGTATTTTATAATAGCAACGTTCATTATTATTTTGCGAATGCAACTGCTCTTGTTTCGCGGATTACCGTGATTTTTACCTGCCCGGGATAAGTCATTTCATCCTGAATTTTCTTGGCGAGTTCATTGGAGAGGTTTTCCGTTTCGAGATCGGAGATTTGGTCTGCGCCGACGATAACGCGCAGTTCGCGTCCGGCTTGTATGGCGTATGTTTTTACGACGCCGGGATAGGCTAAAGCCAGATGTTCCAAATCGTTCAATCGTTTGATGTAGGCTTCGACGATTTCGCGCCGTGCACCCGGCCTTGCGCCGGAAATGGCGTCGCATACCTGAACGATAGGCGCCAGGAGGCTTGTCATTTCCGTTTCGTCGTGGTGGGCGCCAATTGCGTTGACGATGTCGGGTTTTTCCTTGTATTTTTCGGCAAGTTGCATGCCGAGTATGGCGTGGGGAAGTTCCGGTTTGTTGTCGGGCACTTTCCCGATGTCGTGCAGCAAGCCTGCTCTCCGCGCCTTTTTAGGATCAAGTCCTAATTCGGCAGCCATAACAGCGCAGAGGTTGGCTGTTTCGCGGGAGTGTTGCAAAAGATTTTGACCGTAGGAAGAGCGGTATTTCATTCGTCCGATCATGCGAATTAATTCAGGGTGTAAGCCATGTACGCTCAGGTCGATAGTAGTCCGTTTGCCGGTTTCGATTATTTCTTCCTCCACCTGTTTGCGTACTTTATTAACAGCTTCTTCGATGCGCGCAGGATGGAAGCGTCCGTCCTGTACTAACTGGTGCAGGGCAAGTCGTGCAATTTCACGCCTTATCGGGTCGAATCCCGAAAGGACAATGGCTTCGGGGGTGTCGTCCACAATGACTTCGATGCCTGTAGCAGCTTCCAGCGCACGGATATTTCGTCCTTCGCGTCCGATAATCCGTCCTTTGATTTCGTCGGAATCAATGTGAAAGACGGTTACTGCGTTTTCGACAGCTGTTTCCGTGGCGATTCGCTGAATAGTTTGGATAACGATCCGTTTAGCTTCTTTGTTGGCGATCATTTTGGCCTCTTCCGTCATGTCGTTGATGTAAGCGGCAGCGGCGGTTTGCGCTTCATCTTTGAGAGATTGCACCAGACGTTCTTTGGCTTCGTCGGCTGACAGTCCGGAAATGATTTCCAAACGTTCGATTTCCATTTTATGGACGTTGTCTATTTCCTGTTTTTTCTTTTCGATTATTTTTCGCTGGGATTCCATGTTTTCGCGGATTGCGTCAATTTCTACTCTGCGTTTGTGCAGGTCTTCCTGCCGCTGGTTCAGAGCCATTTCGCGTTGTTTCAACCGTGCTTCCTGCGATTGTATTTTAGCGTTCCGTGCATTGACTTGCTTTTCCAGCTCGGCTTTCATGTAGATGAATTTTTCTTTTACCTCCAGCAGTTTATCCTTTTTTATTGTTTCCGCCGCTTTTTGGGCGTCTTCAATAATTTGTTTGGATTCGGAATTAAAATGACGTTTTTTACCGGGCAGTAGCCATGTAACAACGCCTCCTGAGATTAGGCATATAACGCCTGTAATTATTAGTCCTATCATAATTTATTTAATTTATTTTTGAGATATTCTTCCAATTCTTTGTCTAATGCTTCTATTTTGTCGAAGACGGGAGAGATGTCTTTTTGCTGTTTGTTCCGCATGTTTTCGGCTGAAATGTCAATGGCTGCCATTGACAATAGATCTTTCAATCCAAGTTTGGCAGCGGGGAATGTGGAACTGTATTTGATGATTTTTTCATTAATGGTTGTCGCTGCCTTGCGATATATGCCTTCGTCTGTTCTTTTACAGGTTAACGGGTAGTGTTTTTCCGCAACGTACAATTGTATTTTGAAGTATTCATCTGCCATTTGATATTTATTCATTTAATAAAGCAACACATTTATCAACTTCCCGAACTAAATTCGACAATCTTTTTTTTGCTGTTACAAAATCATTTTGTCCTACGGAAATGATTTTTGCCATTTTCAGGTTGTCGTATTCGTTTTTTAACCGTTCATTTTCTTCAACCAAAGAGTCGGTTAAATTTTTCTGGTCGGCTAACAGCGATTTAAGTTCCACATTTTCCTGTTTCAAACTGTCGCAAAGAAACATCAGTTGTCGAACCCTCGCTTCAAAATTAGCTACTGTCTTTGCTTGCTCGCCGGTCATTTGATTTAAATTTCGTACAAAGGTATATATTTGTCTTGACTTTTCAAAAAAACGGGAAAGCTTCTTCGAAAAAGGATTGGGGAAAGTGAGTCTCTCCCGCTTCGGGCTTTCGCCATTGTCACATTTTCGTCAGTTGTTTTAGATTATTTTTGGTTAATGTAAAAATAAGGTGTAATTTTGCAGGCACACTGCAAAATTACACCTCCCATCGTTAAATATATGATTAATAGAAATATAGAACGTATCCTTTGATAAATAAATTTTATAAACAATGAACAAGCAATTCCCCACAGAAAAGTTTCAATCCCTACAAACGCCGTTTTATTACTACGATATGGCGATTCTGGAAAGAACTTTGGAAACCGTTACCGGCGAAGCAAACAAATATGGCTACCATATTCATTATGCCGTGAAAGCCAATGCAAATTCGCGTATTCTATCAACCATATGTAAATCCGGACTTGGGGCAGACTGCGTGAGCGGCGGAGAAATACAAGCTGCGCTGAACGCAGGTTTCCCTGCGGAAAAGATTGTATTCGCGGGCGTTGGGAAAGCCGATTGGGAAATTAACCTCGGATTAGACAATAATATTTTCTGTTTCAACGTGGAATCTATCCCCGAATTGGAAATTATCAACGAATTGGCGGTGGCGAAAGGCAAAATCGCTCATGTTGCCCTGCGAATAAATCCCGAAGTGGACGCACATACGCATCACCACATTACGACGGGAACGAAGGAAAATAAATTCGGAATCAATATCGCCCAAATAAGTAATGTTATGGACAAAATAGCCATGCTTCCGTCCGTGAAATTAATCGGTATTCATTTTCACATTGGTTCTCAAATTACGGAGATAGAACCGTTTGAAAGGCTTTCTGAAAAAGCAGCCGAACTGGAACAATCGCTGTTTCTGCACGGAATTTATTTGGAGTATATTAACTTCGGAGGCGGATTAGGTATTGATTATGAACATCCCGACAGCAATCCAATCCCCGACTTTAACGCATGGTTTGAAATTTTCCACAAACATTTTCCGACAAGACCGGGGCAGCAAGTTCATTTTGAACCCGGACGCTCGATTGTCGGACAATGCGGCTCGCTGATATCCAAAGTTTTGTACATAAAAGAAGGTGCTTTCAAAAAATTTATTATTCTTGACGCCGGCTTTACCGATCTGCTTCGTCCTGCTTTTTACGGCGCATATCACAAGATTGAAAACCTTTCGTCCTGCGAGATGATCGACGTTTACGATGTGGTAGGACCTGTCTGCGAATCGTCCGATATTTTTTCCAAAGCGGTCGAACTGAACAAAACACGGCGGGGAGATTATATTGCATTGCGTTCGGCAGGCGCGTATGGCGAAATTATGGCAATGCAATACAATTGTCGGAAACTGCCGAAGGCTACTTTTTCGGATACAATATAACAATTAAAATAATAAATGAATGGTTATAATTAGTTTATATTTTTTTGGCTTGCTTTGCGCAAAGTTTTTCTCCTCCAACTTGGGAGGGACTTGCTTTGCGCAAAGTTTTTGTCCCCCAAGTTGGGAGGGACTTGCTTTGCGCAAAGTTTTTCTTCCTCAACTTGGGAGGGACTTGCTTTGTGCAAAGTTTTTCTCCCCCAACTTGCGTGGAACTTGCTTTGTGCAAAGCAAGCGAACCAAAAAGTTTTTGCTTGCCACGTTCATAGCAAGAAATAGTATTATTTAATACATATTAAAAGATGATTAGTTTGATAGAAATAGTAATGTTATCGGTATTGGCGTTATGTTTTATTACCCAAATGATTTTTTATTGGGTAGTTCTGGCAAAACCTTATTATTACATGAAAGCCGTTAAGAAAGGACGCATCCTGTTTTTCTCCGGTTTTCTGCCTGTTTCCGTGATTATTTATGCACAGAACCGCTTTTGCGATTTGCATAAATTTCTTCTTCCCTTATTGGAACAGGATTACCCTCAATTTGAGGTGATTGTTGTCAATGACGGAACGGTTGAAGAAAACACGGCTGCTCTTATCAGACTGCAAGAGCAATATCCGAATTTATACTGCACGCATATTCCCGAAGAAACAAAATACGTAAGCCGGAAACAATTGGGATTTACTTTGGGAGTCAAAGCTGCAAAATATAATTGTTTGTTATTTGCCGAAGCAAGCGGCTCTATCCGCTCAAAGAACTGGATTATGTTGATGGCGCGTCACTTCGGAAAAGAGAAAAACATGGTTTTGGGAATATGTGCAAAAACAGGCGAAACCCATTTTTTCAAAAAATTCATGGCTTTCGATTATTTCTATTTAAATTTACACCTGCTTTCGATGGCTCTGTTCAATCGTCACTATGCAGGAAATAGCCGCAATTTGATTTGTTCAAAAACGTATTTCGATGAACAAAATAAATTTTTCCGCCAAATGCTTGTTGACAGGCATGTTGATACGGCGGTCGAACTTTCGGCAGAAAGCGTTATCATGGTAGATTTGAATGATTCCGAATGGAAACAGGAAAAATATAAAGCGGGAACCGTCGCACTGTGGAACGTGGAATTTCTTTCCGGATTGTTTTTTATTCTTGCCGTTACTGCAAGCCTTGTTTGGGGATTTTTGCATCCTTATACTTTGCCGTATATGGCAGGTGCAGCTGTGTTTTGCTATTTGGCAAGATTGTTTTCCCAATTGTTTGTCGTGAACAAAACGGCGTCATTTTTGAAATTAGAGAAGTTTTTTATAACAATACCCCTGTTTGATTTGCTACAAATGATGGTGAACATATACTTTTTTATATGCTGCCTTGTTCTTAAAAAAGAAAAATATATTTTTAAATATGACAAGAGATGATGATATACTCAAAGGTCTTCAGCAATCGTTGGGAGGACTTAAAGGCCAGTTGCATTTCATGGATACGAGTATTCCGGTCGAAAAGCAAATGGAATATTTTCGTTATGCCGAAAATGTCAGAAACAACTCACGGCCTACCTCGGTTGAGGAACAAATAAACGTTTTGCTTTCGTCGGAATCTTCGCCGATAGAGTTAAAATATGCGCTCGCTTACCTTGCCGTTTCCGGCGACGTCAAAGCATTCAGGGTAATCGAATCCTATAGTAAGGAACATCCAAACGAATGGGCAGCGATAGCTCTTATGCAAGCGAAAATTACACTGGAAACGGAATTGTCCGGCGAAAAACACATCTTTATTTCGACCGGATTGGGCGGAAAAGGCGATAAATTGCGCTTCGCAGCGCTTTTCAAATCCAATTACCTCAGGACATTTTCCAATTATCAAAAGGATTTGATTGCAAAGGAAACGCTTTATGCTATCGAACAGCAGGGCGGCGAGATGGAAAAGATAACAATTGGCGAGAATTATTTCTCCATTCTCTTTCTGGTTCATATATCGGTAAGTGTTAAATCCATGTTTGAAAATGTTATAAATGAATGTAATCAATACGGCGATTTCATCGACAACGGTTTTATCGTTACTAACGTCAAAGCATTTTCGGAAGACGACATCAAGAGAGAATTGAATAAATAGGATGAAAAACGACTTTTTGATTCAAACAATTAAATACGGAGTTGTCGGCGTGACGAATACTTTGTTGACCATGGTAACCATTTGGGTCATGATGCGCGTCGTATTTCTGTCTGAAGAGGGCGAAAAGATTTCGTCACTGGCGCTTTCCGTTTCAAACACAGTCGGCTACATTGTCGGGCTGATTAACAGTTTCATTTGGAATCGTTCATGGACATTCAAGAGTAAAAATAAGTGGACACCCGACTTTATCCGCTTTATGATTGCATTTCTGGTGTGTTTTATCATTCAACTGGTTTTGGTGAATGTTTTGTATAAACGGATGGAAATGGCGGGACTTACCGAAATAACAGGTGCCGCCGAAATTTGCCAGTTCGCCGGCATTGTTGTTTATACGATTTTGAATTTCATATTGAATAAATATTTCACCTTTAAAATAAAAAACCGCTAAAACCTGTGCTAAAAAATGAAAACACTAAGTATCATTATTCCCTGTTATAACGAAGAATCCGTGATTGAAGCAACCTACCGACGAATCAAAACGGTGTTGGACGCCCTGCCTGCGATTTCTCCGCAAATGATATTTATAAACGACGGCAGCGAAGATAAAACCATGTATATCCTGTCGGATATTGCCCAAAAAGACCCGACAGTGAAGGTAATCAATTTTTCACGCAACTTCGGGCATCAGGCGGCTGTAACTGCCGGTATTCATCATTGCGACAGCGATTTTGCCGTTATTATCGATGCTGATCTACAGGATCCTCCCGAATTGATTCCCGATTTGCTTGCCAAACAGGAGGAAGAACAGGCAAATGTGGTATATTGCGTAAGGCGGAAACGGGCGGGTGAAAGCAAGTTCAAACTCTGGACGGCTAAAAAGTTCTACCGTGCACTGAACAAAATGGCGGAAGTCGATTTCCCGTTAGACACTGGCGATTTCCGGCTGATAGATGCGCAGATTATCGAACAGTTCAAGCGTTTCAAAGAGCGCGGGAAATATATTCGCGGACTGATATCCTGGATTGGTTTCAAGCAAACGCCTTTTTATTATGAACGCGAAGCCCGTTTTGCCGGTGAAACCAAATATTCTTTGAAAAAGATGCTGTCGTTTGCTACGACAGCGCTGTTTTACTTTTCTAAAAAACCACTGTTGATAGCTACCGGATTGGGATTTTTGACCGTCGTAATCGGCGTTATCATGGCGTTGTGGTATATCTTTGGCAAAATCTTCGGATATACCAATGCTGAATCCGGCTGGACTTCGATTATGATTATCGTGATCTTTTTCGGCGGCATTCAGTTACTTACCATTGGTGTTTTGGGGCAGTATATCGGGATTCTTTTTGATGAAGTGAAAGAAAGACCGGAATATATTGTTGATAATGTGGTGGAGGCTTAAGATTCTTAAGAACCGCCCCAAAACCCTTCCGGCAATTGCATCGTCACACAATGCAAGCTGCCATGCTGCTTGATTAACGGAAGGCAATTGATGGAAATGATTTCTCTGTTGGGAAAAGCCTGTTGCAACTGCGAACAGGCAATCTCGTCTAATGGAGAATTGTAGACCGGCATCAAAATCGCGCCGTTGATGATCAGGAAATTCGCATACGTAGCGGGAAGACGTTCGCCGTCTTCATAAACGGGATCGGCCATCGGCAGGGGGATCAGGCGATAGGATTTGTTGGCCGGCGTTTTGAATTTTTGAAGTTCCCGCTCCATCTGCGACAAGGCTTTGAAATGCTCGTCGCTTTCGTCCGTACATTGCACGTAAGCAATGGTTTGCGGGTTGCAAAAACGCGCCAGAGTGTCAATATGTCCGTCGGTATCATCACCAGCCAGATAGCCTTTGTCCAGCCATAATATGCGTTTAAGTCCGAAAATCACTTGTAAGTAAGCGGCAATTTCTTCTTTGCTTGTGTATTCGTTGCGGTTTTTCGACAGGAGGCAGCGGCTGGTGGTAAGCAATGTGCCTGTGCCGTCGGATTCGATGCTTCCGCCTTCCAGCACAACGTGCAGCATGTCTTGATAACCGACGCGGGGAGAGAAAGCATGGCTGTCATACAGTTTCCGGGTAATTTGATTGTCGCGCTCCGCCGGAAATTTCAATCCCCAGCCGTTGAAAGCGAAATCATATATATAAGGAGTATTGTTCAGGCGGATAGCAATGGGACCGTGGTCACGCGCCCAAGTATCATCGGAAGGTATTTCCCGGAAAATAATACGTGACAGGTCGATATTTCCCAAAGCGGCTTTTACGTCGTTGATCGAAGCGCAAACAATCAACAGTTTTTCTTTCCGGATAATGGCTTGGGCTATATTTGTAAAACAACGGATAGCTTCGTCCAGATATGGCTTCCAGTCTGTATTGCGATGCGGCCAGGTGAGCATAACGCCGCTTTGGGGTTCCCATTCTGCCGGCAGGTGCAATGTTGGTGTATTGTTCTTTTTTATCATTTAGCAAAGTTACTTAAATTTTTCGTACCTTTGCCGCATCAATTCAAATTATGGAATTTATCATCATAGTCACACTTATTCTGCTTAACGGCGTTTTTTCCATGTCGGAAATCGCATTGGTTTCGGCGCGTAAAACGCGATTGGAAACGGAAGCAAAAAAGGGTGGCAAGGCGGCAAAAGCCGCCTTATATCTTTCTAACGAGCCGGGGAAATTTCTTTCTACAATTCAAATAGGCATTACGCTGATAGGCATCCTCACAGGTTTATATTCGGGCAAAGCCTTCGCCGGCGACCTGGCAAAAATCATTGAACCCGTCGGAGTTTTAGCGCCGTACGCGCAGACAATCGCGACCTTTTCAATCGTATTTGCCGTAACTTATTTGACCATCGTATTCGGCGAATTAATCCCCAAACGATTGGGGCTTAATATGTCGGAACGGATAGCCAAAGTGGTGGCAAGGCCCATGCTTGGTTTGTCGTGCGTAATGAGTCCTGTTGTTTGGCTACTGTCCGAAAGCACTGCCGTATTTTTGAAAATACTCGGAATCAAAGACGATGAAAGCAAAGTAACCGAAGAGGAAATCAAATCTCTTGTGAAGGAAGGATTAGACGCAGGCGAAGTGCAGGAAGTGGAACACGCAATCGTGGAGCGAGTTTTCAGCCTTGGCGACCGCGACGTAAATTCCATCATGACACACCGCAGCGATTTGGTGTGGCTGAATGTTTCCGACGATAAGGACAAAATTAGGGAAACGGTTATGAATTATATGCACGGCATCTATCCGGTTACCGCCGAAAACAAGGACGAAATTTCGGGCGTAGTATATTTGAAAGACCTGTTCGGACACATCAATACGGATGGTTTTTCGATGAAACAAATCATACGTCCTATATATTATCTTCCCTATAACAAAAGCGTTTACGGCGCTTTGGAGCAGTTCAAAAAAGCACATGTCAAATATGCATTCGTAACGGATGAATTTGGTGAAGTGAAAGGAATTGTTACGCTGACCGATATTATGGAAGCCCTGGTTGGCGAAGTCGCCGAAGAAGGGGAGGAGAGTTCCATTATCGTGCGGGACGACGGCAGTTTTTTGATCGACGGGCAATATTCGTTCTACGATTTCCTCGAATACTTCCATCTGGAAGAATGGTATGCCGAATATGATTACAACACTTTGAGCGGTCTGATTTTGGATATATTGGAACATGTGCCGAAAGAAGGAGAAAAACTTTCGTGGTATCATCTCGACTTTGAAATTATTGATATGGACGGCGCGAGAATAGATAAGGTTTTGGTTACAGCAAAAACGCAATAAGCAGGTGTTCTGAAGAACTCCGCTTCGGCGCCGCCCCTGTGTAATTCGTATTCATAATGGATGCTATTAATAACATGAGTATAAATTAGAATAATGATAACAATTCCATTATTTGAAGCAATGGCGGCAATCGGTGGCCGGGTAAACCGGCCGGTTTCTCCAGCAGATTATATTCATTCTGTTGTCTACGATTCGCGGGAAGTACGGGAAGGTACGCTGTTTGTCGCATTGAAAGGGCAACGTGCGGACGGTCATGATTTCATCTGTGAAGCGGAAAAAAAGGGAGCCGTTGCCGCCGTTGTGGAACATGAGGTTGCGGGCATTCATATTCCGCAATTGATTGTTCCTTCCGTCGTTTGGGCTTTGGGCGATTTGGCGCGAATTTGGCGCGGGCGACTGAATATTCCCGTCGTCGCCGTAACCGGAAGTGTCGGCAAAACAAGCACGAAAGAATTGATCGCATACGTGCTTGAAGCAAAATTTAATACGCACAAAAGCAGGGAAAATTTCAACAACGAGATAGGCCTTCCTGCCGAATTGATGAACCTGAACGAGCGCCACGAATGTTCCGTAGTAGAATTTGGAATGAGAAACCTGAACCAGATTAATTACCTGTCAAGAATTGCCCGCCCCAACATATCCGTAATCACCAATATCGGCATGTCGCACATTGAAATTTTAGGTTCGCGGGAAAACATCGCCAAAGCCAAGGCGGAAATACAGGAAGGGATGGACTCGGAAGGTATTCTTATCCTCAATCGCGACGACGATTTTTATGATTATATCAAATCGCAAACTCATTGCAGGGTAATTTCTTTCGGAACAAATCACGATGCAGACATCCGTATTTCGGATGTACGACTGAATGAAAACGCCAATCCGAGTTTCAAACTGAATGGATTCTCAATGGAAATGAAAAACAGCGTCGGCAAACATCTTGCATCTAATGCTGCCGCAGCTTATGCCGTTGCCGTCCAAATGGGCATTGAAGCGGAAGATATTGCCAGCCGGTTTGCCACGTTCGGCGCTCTCGACCGACATGGGTCTTTTGCCCGTTCTGCAAACGGCGCCTTGCTTTTGGACAATACCTACAACGCCGCGCCCGACAGCATCCAATCTTCTTTACATACGCTTTCCGAACTGGCCGGAAACGGGAAACGGACAGTCGCCGTCATCGGTGAAATGCTTGAATTGGGAGCATACAGCGAAGAAGCGCACCGGCATATCGGGAAAATAATCGTCGAAATAAACAGCCCCGACTTGCTGGTTACCGTAGGCAAAAACGCAATATTAATCGGAGAAGAAGCACACCGGAAGAATTGGAAACATTTTGAAGATGCGGTTGCAGCTGCTAAATACCTGTCGGGGGAAATTACCGGAAACGATATTATATTGTTGCAGGGGTCTAATGGTGTTCGGCTGGATTTGGTGGCGGAAGAATTTAAGGAAAAGTTTGTACATTTGCAACCAATCTTGAATTGATAAAATCAGTAAAATGGAATTAAATAGTGAACAAATCCGGAAAGATTTTCCGATACTGGCGCAAAAAGTTTTCGGAAAGCCGTTAATTTATTTAGATAATGCCGCCACTACGCAAAAGCCATTGAGCGTTATTCGGAGGATCGAGGAAATTTATTCTACAATCAACGCCAATGTTCACCGCGGCGTACATCGTTTGAGCCACCTGGCGACCGAATCGCACGAAGAAGCGCGGAAAACGGTTCAACATTACATCAATGCTGCCTCGTCCAACGAAATTATTTTCACGAACGGAACCACAGATTCCATCAACCTGCTGGCTTACAGCTTTTGCCGTTCGCAATGCAAGCCGGGCGATGAAATTATTATCACGACAATGGAGCATCACTCCAATATTGTTCCCTGGCAAATCCAGCGCGATATTTTGGGAATCGAAATCAAAGTCGCACCGATCAGAGAGAACGGCGAAATTCACCTCGAAGACATCGAAGAACTTATTTCTTCCAAAACCCGCCTAATCGCCCTAACACATGTTTCCAATGTTTTGGGAACAATCAATCCCGTCGCCGAAATTATTCGATTGGGACATAACTACAATATTCCGGTATTGATCGATGCAGCCCAGTCGATACAGCACCTCCCGATTGACGTTCAAACTTTGGATTGCGATTTTCTGGCATTTTCATCTCACAAAATATACGGGCCTACAGGCATAGGCGTATTATACGGAAAAGAGCAGTGGTTGGAAAAAATACCGCCTTATCGTGCCGGCGGAGAAATGATCGCGCATGTTTCCTTTGAAAAAACAACTTTTAACGAATTGCCGTACAAATTTGAAGCCGGAACGCCTGATTATGTAGGTTCGTCTGCTTTGGGAGAAGCAATCCGGTATATCGAAAATCTGGGACTGGACAAAATACGCCGATATGAAGAACAACTACTACAATATGCGACAGAGCGATTGCTGCAAATTGAAGATCTGCAAATCATCGGAACTTCGCCGCATAAAAGTTCGGTTATATCTTTTTTTGTGAAAGGCATTCATCCTTACGACATGGGTATGCTCCTCGACCAGTTGGGAATTGCTCTCCGGACAGGTCATCACTGCGCTCAGCCACTCATGGATGCCTTGGGAATCGAAGGAACTTTACGCGCTTCTTTTGCCTTTTATAATACGGAAGAAGATATTGATGTTTTGGTTGAGGGGATTAAAAAGGTGGTTAAAATCAGGTCTGCCGCATCACCCCTCCCCACCCCGTCATTGCGATAAGCAAAGCCCGAAGCAATCCTGTTTCCTTTATTAAAAATTAATCCTGCGGGGGAAGTCTCCCCCCCCGCTTCAGCCGCCTGCGGCGGGCTTCCGCTTCCCCCTCTGCGGGGGACACCCCCGCAACGCCCCGCTCCACACGTCATTGCAACCCTTCCCCGTCATTGCGAGGGCTGTAAGCCCGAAGCAATCCAGCAAACAGAACTGTGCACGTCATTGCGAGCCGCGATAACGGCGCGGCAATCCGGAAAAACAACCCTCTGCATCATTGCAATTCCTGGATTGCTTCGCTTCGCTCGCAATGACGCTTTTTTCATCAACTCTATTTGCATCACCAAAAACGATGTGTATCTTTGCCGTGTGAAAATTTTCCATAAAATTTTATAACCAACAGTAATGAGCAAACAAACATTAATCAAACACTTTGCGCTGCTGCTCACGGTTGTGAGCTGCGCGCATCTTCAAGCGCGGGTTGTGGTTACGGAAACGGAATACGACAGCA
>JAIRKG010000062.1 GCA_031260235.1 Dysgonamonadaceae bacterium
TCGATAGACGGTACGAATGTCATCATACCCAACGTATTCAGTCCCGGCAGTTCGCGCGGCGCAAACGATGAATTGAAAATACAGTTCCGCTCGGTTCTTTCTTTCCGCGCTTCGGTATATAACCGTTGGGGTAACTTGCTCTATCAATGGACTGATCCCGCGAAAGGATGGAACGGCATGGTCAACGGAAAATATGTGCCGACCGGCGTTTATTTCGTTGTTGTGGAATATACCGATTCGGAAGGGAAGAAGAGGAAGACGGCGCGGGATGTTAGTATTTTGCGGGAGAGGGATTAGATTTTGCTACCCGCCGGTTGAAATAAGCAGCAATGGACGGGAATTTTTTGGTTGAAGGCTCCTGACATAAACCTTTTTATTTAGAACACAGAGTTAAAACATAATTTTCCTCTACAAAATAGCGAATCAAAAACCGTTCGCGTTTTCCCGTTCGCGTTTCGCAAACCTCAAAACTCCCCCACTCGCCGGCAACCGGTTCAAAAGGCGAAATATGTATTTGCGAGCGGAATTCTACGTTCTCCGCATCCAGCATTTTCAAGACGGTTTCCTTTGCCGACCAGTGCAACAACAGATGGACAATTTCTTTGTCGGAGGAAATGGCCAGGGTTTCCTCCTTACTGAGGAAACGGTCTTTTACCTTTAATATACGCGGAGAAATCATCTCAATGTCAATGGCAACTTCCGTTTTCTCGTTGAGAATCACCGCGGCATATTCCGACAGGTTGTTATCGCAAACGCTTCTGTAACTGGTGTGGCTGATGCTTATATAACAGGAGTGGTCGGTCAAATAAGGCTTTCCATTGGGTTGGTAGGCAATCTCTTTTTCTTCTCCCGACAAAGATTTCAACAGCGTCCTGACCGTCAGCCATTCGCGCTTCCGTTTTTCGGTCATTTTTTCGATTACAGGAATGTAGCGGCTTTTATGTTCCAACAGCGACAAAAGCGTTTCGGAGTCTTTGTCTATCGGGACAATACCTATTTTACTGTCGTTTATAGAAAATGTCGTCTCCATAGCGTATTTTTACTTACTACTACGCAAAATTACGAAAAATCTGTAACTTTGCGTGTAAATAAATAAAATAAATATAAATTTATGGAACATTTAGCGCCTTTAATTCAAGAGCTTACATTAATACTGATTACGGCGGGCGTCGTCTCGCTCGTTTTCAAACGGTTGAAGCAGCCGATTGTATTGGCTTATATTGTTGCCGGCATTATCCTGTCGTTTTTTGTTACGGAAGACAATCCCGAATATACAAACATCGAAACCTGGGCGGAAATCGGGATTATTTTCCTGCTGTTCGGTTTGGGTTTGGAATTCAGTTTCAAAAAACTGATGAAAGTAGGCGTGACGGCGGTTGTTGCGACCTCGTTCATCGTGATTTGCATGATAGGTGTCGGTTATTTTCTCGGTTTATGTTTCGGTTGGTCTCACATGGCGAGTTTGTTCCTCGGAGCGATGCTTAGCATTTCGTCCACAATGATTATCATCAAAGTATTTGAAGATTTGCATTATACGAAGCGGAATTTTGCGAGGATCGTGATGGGAGTTTTGATTATGGAAGATTTATTTGCCGTCCTTCTAATGGTCTTGCTGTCAACAATCGCCGTAAGCAATAAATTTGAAGGCATGGAAATGCTTTACAGTTTATTTAAATTGGCGACTTTCTTGCTGTTTTGGTTTTTGCTGGGGACATACCTGATTCCTGTGCTTTTGCGGAAAGCCAAACGTTTTTTGGACGATGAAACAATTATGATTTTGTCGCTCGCGTTGTGTCTCGGCATGGTATTCCTGGCGACTGCGGCAGGGTTTTCTTCTGCACTTGGCGCATTTATTATGGGATCGATTTTGGCAGAAACGATGGAATCCGAACGCATTGAAAAACTGGTGCTGCCGATTAAAAACCTTTTTGGAGCGGTGTTTTTTGTGTCCGTCGGTTTGATGGTCAAGATAAGCAGTTTGGGAGAACATATCGTTCCGATTTTAATTATTACTGCGATAGTTGTTATTGGTCGTATGATTATTGCAACAGGCGGCGTTCTGCTTGCCGGACAAAACCTGAAAACATCTGTTTCGGCGGGTTTTTCGCTGGCGCAAATCGGGGAATTTTCATATATCATTGCCGCTTTGGGAATGAGTTTTAAGGTGATAGAAGATTCCATGTATCAAATCATTGTGTCGGTTTCGGTACTTACGCTTTTCGTAACTCCCTATGTGGTGCGGCTCGCCGAGCCTGCCAACAATTTTTTGGAAAGGCTCTTGCCGCAAAAATGGCAGGATTTCCTGAACAAGAATACTTCGGGCGCACATCTGGTTAATCGCGACAGCCTTTGGAAAAAACTGTTGATTGAAATAGGGACGACCGTTTTAATTTATTACGTTATCAGTATAATCATCGTCAATGCTTCGCTGGCGTATGCCTGTCCTTTTGTCCGGGAGTTGCTTCCTGACATAGAGGGAAATTTGCTTGTCGGCGCGGCTACGATTGTAATTCTTGCGCCGTTTCTGCGGGTAATTATCATTAAAAAAAACCGTTCAATCGAATATCTAACCCTGTGGAACGAAAGTAAAAGTAATCGCGGTCCGCTGGTTTCAACAATTGTTTGCAGGGTGTTTATCTGTGCCGGACTGATTGTATATTTGCTACAAGAACTGTTTCATCTCAACGTTGTTATTAGCGTTGCTTTGGCCGCCGTCATTTTATTGTCGATTACGCGCTCCAAAAAGATAAAAGCCCGTTCGTTGGCGATGGAAACACGATTTAAAGAAAATTTCAACGAAAAAGAAAAGTACAGGGAATCGAAAGCGCCGCTGTCAAAAGGTTTTGTAAACCATGTGATGGAAAGAGACCTCCATTTGTCGGAATTTTCAATCGAACCCTATTTCCCGATTGTCGGGAAAACACTCAAGGAATTGAATTTTCGGCAACTTTTCGGCGTTAGCATCGTAACAATTGTGCGCGGCTCACAACGAATTAATATCCCGAACGGAAACGAGCGGATTTATCCCGGTGATCACGTGATTGTGCTTGGAACCGATACGCAAATGGAACAGTTTCAGGCGCGTCTGGAGGAAAAACGCAGAAAATACGAAACAGTTGAAGCAGAGATTACTCCCGAAGTGAGAATGAGGCAGTTCCAAATCAGCTCCGAATCGCACTTAATCGGCGAAACCATCCGCACTTCAAAAATCCAGGAAGTATACAATTGTTTGGTAATCGGTATTGAACGGAACGATACGTCAATACAAAACCCCGATTTGGATTTGGTGCTGGAAGAAGGCGACGTCGTCTGGATAATCGGAGAATACAACAATATTCTGAAAATCTGTGAATTGTAAAGTTAAGTTATGCCACTAACGAAATTTTTAGGCCTCATCCCTGCGCGATATGCTTCTACCCGCTTCCCCGGAAAGCCTTTAGCAGATATTGCAGGAAAACCCATGATACAGCGAGTTTACGAACAGGTCGCCGGATCGCTGGACGCCGTTGTCGTCGCAACAGACGATGAGCGGATTTTTCAAGCCGTACAAAACTTCGGCGGGAAAGCCGTAATGACTTCGCCCAACCACCGTAGCGGAACCGACCGGTGTTACGAAGCGCTGACGAAAACCGCAGGAAACTTCAACGTTGTCATTAACATCCAGGGCGACGAACCGTTTATCAAACCTTCCCAAATAGAATTGCTTAAAACCTGTTTTGAATGTGACGAAACGCAAATCGCCACCTTAGTCAAACCTTTTCCCGAAGACGTCGGTTTCGATGTTTTGTTTAATCCCAATACTCCGAAAGTACTTTTAAATACGAAACAGGAAGCGATTTATTTCAGCCGTTCCGTCATTCCCTATATTCGCGGAAAACATCACTCCAGATGGCTGAAATCGTTTACGTTCTACAAACACATCGGTATTTATGCATACAAATCCGGCGTGTTGGGTGAAATCACCGCCTTGCCGCAGTCACCTTTGGAACTTGCCGAATCGCTGGAACAGCTTCGCTGGATTGAGAACGGTTATACCATTAAAGCCGCTATTACCAATGAGGAGACTTTTGGGATTGATACACCGGAGGATCTGGAAAGGTGGTTGAGAGCAGGCGACTTAAAGAAGAATTATAAAACCTTACCTCCCCCGTCACCTCCCGCCCCAACCAAAAAGGCTTCTCAAACCCCTCATCTTCCGAAGAAAGTTCAATTTCGGCAATGATCAATCCTTCATGTTCTCCATGAAATTCATCAATTTCAAACATGTGATTTCCAACGGGAACAAAGTGGCGTGTCTTGTTGATAACGCCGCGCTCGCACAGCTCCAGCAACTCTTGCGCCTCAGACAACAGAATTTCTTTTTCCCATTCAAAACGGCTGATTCCACCACCGCGCGCCATTCCCTTAACGGCTATATAGCCCCGATCGCCTTTCACTCGCACGCGAACGGTGCGTTCCGGAATAGACGACAAATAACCTTGCGTGATGCGGATACTTTGGGAAACAAAAGGTTTAAAATTCCCCGAAACAATAAATTTACGTTCTATTTCTTGCGGCATAATCTTTTTTTTCACTCATCTTGAACTGCCCCGTATCCTGCGCCGTCGTTATTTACCATAACATCGGCAGCATTATCCGGCGAAACGGTAGCCGTCAGTTGAACGGCAAAAGTAAGCATTTTTATCTGCTTTTTTGTAAATTTGCACCATAGATTACTTTCAATGAAAGTAGTCACATTCATTTGATCATGCATAACATATATAAAGATGCAAAATAAACAATATGTCCGGAAAATTTCACAATATCCTAAAAGAATACTGGGGTTATGATAAGTTCCGTTCGCTTCAGGAGGAAATCATTACTTCTGTTTATGAGGGCAAGGATACTTTGGGACTGATGCCTACTGGCGGTGGAAAATCCCTGACTTTTCAGGTCCCGACCATGCTGATGGAAGGCATTTGTTTGATTGTTACGCCGTTGATTGCACTGATGAAAGACCAGGTCGATAACCTGAAAAAAAGAAGCATCAAAGCGGCTTACATCCATTCGGGAATGAGCAGGCAAGAGATTCTCGTTACTTTAGATAACTGCATTTTCGGCAGCTATAAATTTCTTTATGTTTCCCCCGAACGATTGACGAATGACCTGTTTTTGGCTAAACTTCCCTACCTGAACGTTTGCCTCCTTGCTGTTGACGAATCGCATTGTATTTCGCAGTGGGGTTATGATTTTCGCCCTTCCTACCTGCGCATTGCCGAGCTTCGCAATCACCTTCCCGACATTCCAGTGCTGGCGCTGACGGCAACTGCAACGCCCGATGTGGTTGATGATATTCAGGAAAAACTGCTGTTTAAAGAAAAAAACGTTTTCAAGAAAAGCTTTGAACGTGAAAATCTTGCTTATGTGATTCGGGAAACGGACGATAAATTGTATGAAATCATTCATATCCTTTCCAGAGTTCAGGGATGTGGCATTATTTATGTCAGAAGCCGCAGCCGCACCAAAGAAATTGCGCAGGAACTGCAAAGACAGGGAATCAGCGCCGATTTTTTCCATGCAGGATTGACTTCCGACGATAAAACCCGCAAACAAAACGAGTGGAAAAGCGGACAATGCCGCATAATTGTCTGTACGAACGCTTTCGGGATGGGCATCGACAAGCCGGACGTACGCCTGGTTATCCATTTTGAATTGCCGAGTTCCCTGGAAGAATATTTTCAGGAGGCAGGACGCGCCGGACGGGACGGCGAAAAGGCATACGCCATTGCACTTTTCAGTCGGATTGACGCTGCCCGGTTGAAAAAGCGCATCAAAGATGAATTTCCGGAAAAGGAGTTTGTCAAAGATGTTTACGAAAAACTGGCTTACTTTTTCCGGATTGCAATCAATACCGGAATGGATACGGGGCATAACTTTCATATCGACAGATTTTGTGCGGCTTACCGTTACAATATTAAACACGTATACAGTGCGTTGAAAATTCTGGATTTGACCGGATACATCTCATATATTGAAGATATGGACAAACAGTCGAAATTGATGTTTACAGTCGAAAGGGATGAACTGTACCGTTTTTCAGGTTTTAGCGAAACCGTTGAAAACCTGATTCAAGTGGTTTTACGCTCATACACGGGGCTTTTTGCCGATTATGTCTACATCAGCGAAGCTTTATTGGCGCAGCGGACGGGAATGAGTCCCCTTCAGGTTTACGATTCGCTGAAAATGCTTTCTTCTCAACGAATTATTCACTATATCCCCGCCCGGAAAGAACCGACAATTTATTATAACCTGAATCGCGAAGACATTAAATACTTATCTATTCCGCAAATGGTGTATGAACAGCGGCGCAACAGGCTGGCAAACCGGATTAAGCGCGTCATTGAGTACGGAAGTTCCGAAACCCAATGCCGCAGTAAGATGCTGCTGCAATATTTTGGGGAAAAGAATGTCAGAGATTGCGGAAAATGCGACGTTTGCCTTGAAAAAAAGCGTAGGGAAAAAGGCGACGCCGCAATGAAAACGCTGATTTGTGACATTCTTGTATTAATCCAAAATGGAGAGAGCCGCATAGAAAACATTCTCACTTCGGTTGGCTATTCCGAAAAACAGGTTGTGGAGGCGTTGCGGTTTCTTTCCGATAGCGGGCAAGTGGCGATAAATAACGGCGAAATCATAATAAATCCGGCTTGATGCCCGTTTTTTTTGAAAAAAGAAAATGAAGATAACATTTTTAACACCTCCTGTTTTTGGAAAAGAACGTCCGGCGGAACGTACTGCCGGCTGCACGACCCTGGTTTACCCGATGATAAATATTTACGAACTGACCGTTGCCGCTATTTTGGAAAAGGAAGGTCATTCCATTCGTTATGAAAATTTTATTTACGGTAAGCGGTCACAGGGGAAATGGGTCGAATTTCTGGAAAAAGACCGCTCGGATGTTTACATTTTTTGGTCGGTTAATCTGTCCATTAGGAATGATGTGGAGGCTTCGCGCCGGATACACCGCCGTTCGCCCGACGCTTTCATTGTTTATATGGGGCCGGGTCCCACTTTTTATACCAAAGAATTTTTACAGAATTCGCGGCAAATCGTGGTTAGGGGTGAACCTGACGTTACCGCCCGGAAATTGTGCAGTCTCCTGTCAAACAGGCAGCCGTATGAGGCATTAAGAGGTATTTCTTTTTTGGATGAAAACGGAAATATCCGCAACAATCCCTCCCGCGAACTGTTGCGGGATTTGGATTCGCTGCCGTTTCCCGCAAGGCATTTGATTGACGGAAAACGTTTCAGCAATCCCAAGTTGAAGTGTGTGCCCTATACGGCTATGGTTACTTCGCGTAACTGTCCGTTTCATTGTATTTACTGTGTTCCGAGTTCCCTGACCTTTGCCCGGGAACTGGAATATCGTTCAGGGAAAGGGAAAAAGCCCTTTATTTCCATGCGAAGCACCGAAAATGCAGTAGAAGAAATCGAATTGCTGGCTTCAGAAGGCTACAGGGCGATCGGTTTCATGGACGACAATTTTATTGTTACCGAAAAACGGCTGAAAATAATTGCCGGCGCTCTGCAAAAACACGGAATCGTTTGGGGTTGTCAAGCAAGAGCGGATGCCATCACTGAAAGTATTGCACGCATACTGAAGGAAAGTAATTGCCTGTATGTGGATTTGGGAGTCGAATCCTTCAACGACGAAATATTGAGATATATCAGGAAAGGCCTTACCCGGCAACAAATTATAGACGCCATCAACTGTTTGAACAAATACGGCGTTCCCGTAAAATTGAATATCCTGATTGG
Source organism: Dysgonamonadaceae bacterium (assembly GCA_031260235.1). GTDB lineage: Bacteria > Bacteroidota > Bacteroidia > Bacteroidales > Azobacteroidaceae > Azobacteroides. Next base: position 7,798 of record JAIRKG010000062.1, read on the forward strand.
TACAAGTCCCCTGGAAACCAAAGCGACCATCAAAGATACGATGGATATGGCCATCCGTTTGAAAGTCGATCAGGTGATGATCAACATTGTCGCTCCGTTTCCCGGCACCGAATTTTACGACCTGGCCAATCAAAACCACTGGATACTTGGGGGAGAATATGTTCCGACGGATGTACAGCATCATTCCATTCTTTCCTATCCCGATTTAACACATAAGGAAATGGAAAAACTGCTTTTCCTGTACAATATCAAATTTTTTCTACGCCCCGGATTTATCTGGTCGCAAATTCGCCGCTTTTCTTCTTTCTCCGAATTTTGGAGAGCCTTGAAAGCCTTGAAAAACAAACTGACACGCTCTAAAAAATAACATGCAACTGTCTGTCATCATTATCGGGTATAATTCGTGGGTTTTTCTGGAAAAAAATCTGGCTTCGCTGGCTTTTTTATTCAACAACCCGCAAACAGAAATTATCTATGTGGATAATGCTTCGACCGACGGAACGCCGGATCAAATCAAACGGCGCTATCCCAATATTTTTGTCATTGAAAACCGGAAAAATGCAGGTGTTTCCATTGCCCGGAATCAGGGAATACGCAAGGCTTCGGGCAAATACCTGTGGTTTTTGGACAGCGATACCGAAGTAACGGAAACTGCTTTGGCAACGATGCTGCAGTTTATGGACGAAACATCCGGCGCCGGACTCTGCGGCTGTAAAATGTACGGGCAGGACGGGCAGGTGCAGGAAAGTTGCAGGAAATTCCCTTCCGTGTGTGGAAAGTTGAAGGCTACCATACGCATTTTCAGCCGGAAATTAAACGGAAATATCAAAGCGGCGCCTCAACCGGCATACGATACGGCTTCGGAAAAACCGTTTGAAGTGGATTACGTAATCGGCGCCTGCCAGCTGATACGCAAAGAAGCGCAGGAAAAAACCGGACTGCTGGACGAACATATTTTCTATGGCCCCGAAGACGCCGATTTTTGTTTGCGGATGAAACAGTCGGGATATGCGGTCTATTATCTTCCGCAGGTATCAATCTATCATGCCTATCAGCGTATTGCTTCGCACAAAATCTTTTCCCCGATTACCCTGAAACATCTTTGGGGATTGATTTATTATTTCTGGAAATATCGGCGTGGGGTGAAATCGCAACGCGTCATTGTGCAAACTGCAACGCAGTGAAGTTGAGAGATACCGCTGATAAAATCGTACTTTTGCAGGCTCAAAAAACATGTTTTAATGAAAATTGCAGCTTTGGTTTTCGGCGGATATCATTTGCGCTATCTGGATGAAAATGAAACGCATGAAGTAGAAGTTTTGGCAGGAGCGTTTATGATGTTGAGAAAAGAAACCATTGAAAAATCGGGCAGTTTGGA
>JAIRKG010000082.1 GCA_031260235.1 Dysgonamonadaceae bacterium
GTGAATAGATAGCGGTAAATAGTATCCACCGATTTTCCGGTCATATTATTATAGTCTTTCAATCGCTGTTCCAAATCTTTGGTCTTGCCTATTTTGCATCTTGATTCTTCCGACGATGATTGAACAATATAAATGTATTGCTTTGCCTTATATTCAGCCATATCTCTTAATCCTTCATTGAATTGTAATACCGGATAGCCGCTTCTTTTTGTCTGGGTTGTGAAAAATTACTAATCCGTTTCATATAGCCAATAATGCGCGTCAGATAATCGAGGTTTTCGCTGTTGCATTTGGGGCAGGTCTTTAGATTGCGTTTGTCGATATGCCCGCAGTCGTTGCAGACCGTGTTTGGAATGTTGAACGTGAAATAGTTGCATCCCTCCTGTGTGGCTACTCGCAGGAGTTGCCGGTATTGGTCGCGGCTCAAATGTTCTGCCAGATTGAGATGCAGTGCGGAGCCGCCGGTCAGATGTTCAATATATTTGCGACCGTGCAGGCGAAACTTGTCCACAATGTTCAGCGATTCGTCTTCCACGACATAGAAGTAACTGTTGTAGCAATCCCGGTTCACTTTATATCCATCGCGTTTGTCCCATCGGGCATGTTTCACGCCAACGTTTTCGGCGGGAATCATTTCGCAGTTAAACATCACGTCTTTCGCGCGAAAGCGTTTATTGTAGGTTTTGATAATGCCAAGAATCTGCTGTACAAATTCGGTATATTGGGGATTGTCTGTAATTTTGATTCCCAGAAATTCGGCGGCTTCCACCAGCCCGTTCACGCCAATGGTGAGATATTGCCTGCCCATGTTGATATAACCGGCTGAGAAGAGGGGCAACATGCCTTTGTCGTACATATATTTCAAGTTTTCGTTGTAAGCCAGCTGCACCTTATGCACCAGATTGGTAATCTCTTCGAGGAAAAACAAATAGTGCCCCCCCTTTTTCACGGCATCTTGAACACAACGATTGAGGTTGATTGTCAATACGCTTTTCGAGCCGGTGGATACGCCGCCCGCGCCCAGCGTATAACTAAACCCATTGTCTTGGATTTCGTTGCGCAGACGGCAGCAACTGCTTAGCGAGTCGGCATTGTCGCTCATATAAGTAAAAAACGAGTGGCCTTCGGCATACATTTCGGCGGTGAAATCGCCATATTCCATGTCTTTCACATCGCCGTTTTCGGTCAGGAGAGCCATTGTTTCGACTGGGAATGTTAATACGGCGCGGGTGCGCTCGTCATTAAACCATTTCATGAAGCGTTTTTGTATCCAGTTGAGCGAATTCCAATCCGGACGGCTACCGTCGGGGAAGCGAAATTCGCCGAAAAGGCTTTCAAAATAGTAGCGGTCATAATAGGATATGTTCCAAAACACGGCTTGAAAATTACGTGCGCCGGTCGGCTGGTTGATTGAGTAAACGATTTGTTCAAAATAGTCGGTGATTACTTTATCTAATGTGCGCTGTTTTTTCGACAGATCAACGACTTTGTCGGTATGCAGGTAATAGTCCTGCCCAAATTCCAGCCCGATGAAATAATTCATATACATCAGGAATTCCGGCGTGGCGCAGGCTCCGCTCAACATGCTGGAAACCATAAAGACCATATTGATAAACCCGCCACAAAACGATTTCAGATTGGTGGGGGCTTTGGAATTTCCGCCAATGGAGGTTGTTCCGCCAATGAGCCAGGGATACATCGTGATGCTTGCGCAATAGTTGGCGAGACTTGTTTCGTCGTTTTTGTAGATATGATGGCTGTTCAGCAGGTTAATGTAGCTGTCGGCGACTTCCTTTCCGTATATTTCTTTCAGCCTGTCGGTGAGCATCCGGCGGTTGAGGCGGATGAAATTCGACTTTGGAAGTTCGCCGATAAGCGTAGCCATGTTTTTGTTTTCCACATTAGCGTTAGCGTCATATTTGCTACCGGTGGCGGCATTTGAAGCATTGCAGTAATCCATGAGGAAATCAAGTTTCTGGCGCACTTCGCGGTCTTCCGAATGTTTTTGTCGGTAAAGCATATAAGACTTGGCGACAGCGTAATAGCGTTCAGACATGAGGGCGATTTCCACCTGGTTCTGAATGTCTTCCACTGTACTGCCGTTGGTGATGTTGATGCGCGCAAGGATATTCGTGATAACATCCTGCGTAGCAAAACTTCCTACCGACAGGAAAGCTTTTGCAATGGCGTTCCTGATTTTTTCGACGGAAAAGGATTCTTGTTTTCCGTCTCTTTTGATAATAAAAATTTCCATATTTTCTAAATTAATTATTAATTCGTAATTGATTCCTTTGCCTCACCGCCTCAAAAGCAATCACCGCCGCCGCCACCGAAACATTGAGCGAATTGACTTTACCACGCATAGGGATTCTTATATTTTCGTCTGCATTTTTTATCCAATACGGCGACAAGCCCTCTGCCTCTGCTCCCAAAACGATAGCCGCAGGGACTTTGAAATCGGTGTCCTGATACAGGCAGGAAGTCTGCAATTCGGCGGCGAAAGTCCGTATTCTCCTGCTTTTCAGGAAAGACAAAGCCTCCTCATTTTCCGCAACGGCAACGGGAACGGTAAAAATGCAGCCAAGTCCGGAACGAATGACATTGGGATTATAAATGTCCGTCAGCGGATTGCAAACGATGATTGCATCTACACCTGCCGCATCAGCCGTTCGGAGAATCGCTCCCAGATTGCCCGGCTTCTCAATCGCTTCGAGAACGATTATCAATGGATTATCCGGCAAACGCAACGACGAAAGACTGTGATCTTTCATCTTTACCAATGCAAGGACGCCATCGGAATTTTCGCGATAGGCTATCTTTTCAAAGACAGCGGGCGATACTTCGTATGAAATTGCCGGATCGAAAGATTGAAGCGTTTCGGGAGACCCGAATATTTCGCGGCAATAGAACACGGAGTCGAAATCGGATGCGCCGGATAAAGCCAAATTGAACTCGCGCGCGCCTTCGACAATAAAAAGCCCCTGCTCTTTCCGCTCTTTCGATTTGACGCTTAATTTTTGTATGTTTTTTATCCGGCTATTTTGTGCGCTGACTATTTTTTCCATTATTTTTCTTCCCACTTTCGGATAATCACTACATATAACTGCAAAACGGCAGAAACAAACAGAACGGCAAACCATTCGTTTTTCTGTTGAAACATAAGGTAAGAAGACACGGGCAGCAGAATAGCGGCAATCGCCTGCTGGATGTTCAGCCGTTTCATACGGAAATTATTCCCGCGATAAGGACTGCTCAGGGATGCGACGGCGACGCCTGCCCCCGAAACTGCATATATATAAGGAATATATTTGTTGCCGGTAATGTACAGCGCTGCCGAAATGACCAGAAGAATCGCGCAGGCATAAAAAAGATATGTTTTGAATTTACCGCTCATTTTATTCGGAGATTATAAAAAGTTCTTCGTCTGGTTTTGTCATCAAATACTGTTCGCGGGCATATTTTTCCAAGCTTTCTTCGCTGGTTTTTATAGCGTCCAATTTTTCCTGATTCTTCTCCTTTTCGCGTGTATAATATTCGATCTCGCTATTCAATTGTTTGATTTGCCGTTCGTAAGAAATCCGTTTCAAGAGCGTACTGTCTCCCACAAAAAAAGTGGCAATTATAAAAACGATGATGGCAATATTGTATTTATTCACCTTTTTCCGGTATTTGTTGCAAAATTCAATCAGTTTTTTCATCTGTTTTTTTAATTGGAGGCATAAATTTTGAAATCAACCGCAAATATACATGAAAAATTTGTAACTATTATTAATGTTGTAATCTGTTTGCGCCTGCGCAATAACGGCTGTGGCAATTTGACTTCTCTGCGTCATTGCGAAGACTGCATTTTTTCAGACCGACTGAAAGCATGCTTTCTGGCCGGCTGAAAGGATGCTTTCAGAGTGGTTGAAAGCACTATGTCAGACCGGCTGACCTTACTTAGGTCAGAGCGGCTGGGCGTACAACACCTTCTTCCCAATATACCCAAAGCAAAAAAACAATAGTATAATAAACATAGCGGAATATCCCGTCGTGCAGCGAATCGAACCGTTCGGGACAGCCGCGTGTGAATATGATAATCAGTCCGATGCGTATGATATTATAGATGGTCAGGATAATGCAGCCCAGCGGGATATACCATAGTTTTTTCAAAAAGGGTCCCCAATAGAACAGGATTACGCCGGCGAAGATGAACATTTGTTTAATACCGGTACAACCCCAAATGATGAGAATTTGGATTTTTCCGTCCGGAAAATACAGCAAAGTCGATTCTTTAACAAGGTCTTGCGTATCGGGCAGGAGGTGTATGAAAAACGCGATTGCAGAGGTGAGCCATAAGCAGGCGGTATGAAACCACGCCGGAGTAACATCTTTACCGAGAAAGTACATGGAATCGCTGTCAATATCACCGTCAACTGTTATTTTCCAGAAGAAATGGAAGGAAAAAAGGAGTAGCATAAAATACAGGATTTCCTTATATGGTTTAAGAAACGCTATGAGTTGCTTTGTTTTATTCACGGTGATTTTTGATTGATATAAATTTAAAACAAAGGTACGGATTATTTAGCTCATTATGGTTTGCAACTCTTGGTATGTGATAAATATTCGTTACCTTTGCCGCAACATAAAAAATATAAATAATGAATAGAATTAAATTGGTTTTGTGGGCTATTACCCTGTCGGTTGTTCCGAATATTGCTTTTACACAGAATAATAATACAAGTTCTCCATACACTCGCTATGGCTACGGCAGTTTGGCCGATAATGCTTTTGCGCCTCAGCGTGCGATGGGCGGCGTCGGTTTCGGCGTGCGCAATTCCTACATGATTAACACGATGAACCCGGCTTCCTATTCGGGCGTCGATTCCCTGACGTTTATGTTTGACTTGGGCGCAATGGCGCAAATAGCCTGGTTTGACGAAGGTGGCAAAAAGGGTCGAAAACTCAATGGCAACCTGGAATATATTGCCCTGCAATTCCCTTTGATGAAAAGGCTGGCATTCGGCGCGGGCATCGAACCGGTTTCTCATGTGGGATATCGCATCGGAGGCTATGGAGAATTAGAGAACGGCGGATATGCCGTAACAGAATGGAATGGAAGCGGCGGGTCGAGCAAAGTGTACGGCACGTTGTCATACGATTTATTCAACCGCCTTTCACTGGGCGTGAAAATTGCCTATTTATATGGGGATATTATTCACAACAGGATTGTGACGCTTTCCGAAACAGGCGCATCTGCCTCAAACTGGACGGATACGCTCCGCCTGTCGGGATTGACTTATGATTTCGGTTTGCAATACCACCGGCCTGTGGGAAAAAATAAAACATTGGTAGTCGGATTGGTTTATTCGCCTAAAATACAAATTAATGGAAGAATAACAGGATATTCCTATAATTATTATTCAACCGGCGATTCCATCTTTGAATTGCCGGAATCCTACGGTTTGGGATTTACGTTCAATGAATTATATCATTATACGTTTGGAGCGGACGTTTTGTATCAACGATGGGCTGACGCTAAATTCTACGACAGGACAAATGCCTTGAACAACCGCTTAAAAATCAACCTGGGGGGCGAATATATCCCCAATTTTATGACCAATAAATATTATAACAGGATTCACTACCGCGCAGGCCTCAATTACACCAACTCCTATGTAAAGATTAAAGATTCCGGATATAATGAATACGGTGCAAGTATCGGCGTCGGATTACCGACGGTGGACAGGCGTTCATTCGTGAATCTTGCCTTTGAATACTCCCTGGTTCAGCCGGATGTGAAGACTTATATTAAGGAACAATATTTCAAATTAACGCTAAGTTATACCTTCAACGAATTGTGGTTCTTCAAACAAAAATTGCAGTAGCCGGTATTTTATGTTGTTGTATATTCATGATTTCGTGCAACAACATAAACCATAATATCCCAATCGTTCCGGTGAATGCTGCAACCCTCCCTGTCAGCCGGACGGAAGACGTTATGTCGTTGATTTCCGATTCCGGAATCACACGTTACCGTCTCGTAACCAAAGTGTGGGAAGTATATGCCACTCCGGAAGATTACTGGTATTTCCCTGAAAAAATCTACCTCGAACAGTTTGATTCCCTGCTTAATGTACAGGGAAAATTCGAAGCGGATACCGCTTATTATTTCGTGAAAAAAGGGCTTTGGCATGCGATTGGAAACGTGAAAGGGGAAAATTTGGAAAGGACGGTATTTGAAACTTCCGAATTGTTTTGGAATACGAATGTGCCTGCCGATTCACGGGAAGCGATTTATACGCACCGGTTGGCGAAGATTACGCGGGCAAACGGCGATTACCAGTATGGCAGGAACGGATTTAAATCCGACGCTTATTTGAACGACCCCTGGCTCTATTCCGTTAGCGGAGAAATAAACATCGATGAGTTACAAACCGATAGCGCCAAACAGAGATGAATATATTCAGGCTTATTTCACGTATTTTCAATATCAATCCGAAAAGTTTCGGACGGGACGATTTGGATCACCTGCTTCAGAAAACGATTGACGACGCGCCGGAAGATGCCGGAATAGACGTGGAAGTCCGGTTTTTTCAGAATGTAATGGAGTTTTCGCAGGTAAAAATCAGAGACTGCATGGTTCCGCGTCCCGAAATCGTTTCCGTCGACAAATCGGCTTCTTTCCAGGAACTTATATCTAAATTTGTTGAAACGGGCTTGTCGAAGATTGTCGTTTACGAAGGCAGCATTGATAATATTATCGGATATATTCACTCTTCCGAACTGTTTGCCCGTCCCGCCGACTGGACACAACTTATTGTTGTATTATCCTTTGTCCCTGAAAATATGGCGGCGAATAAATTAATGAAGACAATGCTCGCCGAAAAGAAAAGCATGGTGATTGCCGTAGACGAATTTGGCGGAACAGTAGGTTTGGTTACGCTCGAAGATTTGGTGGAAGAGATTTTCGGCGAAATAGAGGACGAGCACGACACGAAAATGCATGTGGCCAAACAACTGAAAGACAATGAATACATCCTTTCCGGACGCATGGAAATAGACCGTGTGAATGAAATGTTTGATTTGGACATTCCCGAATCGGACGAATATTTAACAATCGCCGGCTTTATTTTAGTCAATTATCGGGATTTTCCCAAACGGAACGAAACGGTTGTAATAGGCAACTTTGAATTTAAGATAATCAAAGTTTCGCGGACAAAAATTGAATTAGTGAAGTTGTTGGTGCATAAAGTTAAATAACCAAAGATGCACGCAGGGACTTGATTCGTTTGCCTACAATTTGATCTGTATTCATAATTTTACAACCTGCACCAACAATGTAAATTCATCCATATCCAATTCCGTCCCTTCGCGAATATCGGCTAAGGTAATACTGTTTGCCAGCACCTGATTGGCAATGTATTGCTTAAATTCATTTACCGCTTCGTTCACATGCGGGTCAGACTGGATTGTTACGCGGATTTTGTCGGTAATTTCATAGCCGCTGGATTTACGGATATTTTGTATACGGTTAACTAATTCGCGGGCGATTCCTTCTTTCTTCAACTCTTCCGTAACGGTAATATCCAGGGCGACGGTCAGTTTGTCTTCATTGGCGACCAGCCAGCCCGGAATGTCTTCCGAAAAGATTTCCACATCGTTGGTGGTAATTTCAGCCGTTTGTCCGGCGACAGAAATACTCAGGCTGCCAGACGTTTCCAGCGCATTAATATCCTGTTGCGGCAAAGCGGTAATCGCAGCCGCCAAATCTTTCATAATCTTGCCGTAACGCGGACCTAACTTCTTAAAATCCGGTTTAATCCGTTTCACCGGAATTTCAGCCGTATTGTCCGTATAGTTGATGGTTTTCACGTTCACTTCATTCAATATCAATGCCTGCACCGCTTCAATCGCTCTTTTTTCACAGTCGTCCGAAACGGAAATCATCAGCATGGATAGCGGCTGCCGGACTTTGATATTCACTTTCCGCCGCAACGCCAAAACCATAGACGAAATTTGCTGCGCAATTTGCATTTTCTTTTCAAGCGCTTTGTCTATCAATGCTTCGTCTGCAACCGGAAAATCCGACAGATGCACGGAACTCTTTCCTTCGGAGAGGGTAGGGGAGGGAGTCAAATCCAAATACAACCTGTCTGCATAAAACGGCGCAATCGGTGCCATCAACTGCGCAACCGTTTTCAAACAGGCATACAATGTTTGATAAGCCGAAAGCTTATCCGTATCCATCTGTCCCCCCCAAAAACGTTTGCGGTTCAGGCGGACATACCAGTTACTCAGGTTATCGTTGACGAAATTGTTGATTGCCCTGCCTGCTTTCGTTGGCTCGTAGGAGGCATAATATTCATCAACTTCTTTGATTAGTGAATTGACGAGTGACAGAATCCACCGGTCAATTTCCGGTCGGTTTTCGGGAGGAACGTTCACCTCATTACCGGTGAAACCGTCCACATTGGCATACAGGGAAAAGAAAGAATAAGTATTATAAAGCGTGCCGAAAAACTTCCGGCGCACTTCTTCGACTCCGTCAACATCGAATTTCAGATTATCCCACGGGCTTGCATTGGTAATCATATACCACCGCAACGGGTCGGAGCCGTACCGGGCAATCGTAGCAAAAGGATCGACAGCGTTGCCAAGGCGTTTAGACATCTTATTTCCGTTTTTGTCCAATACCAAACCGTTGGAAATAACAGCCCTGAACGAAACGTTGCCGGAAACCATTGTGGCTACGGCATGTAAGGTGAAAAACCAGCCGCGCGTTTGGTCTACGCCTTCGGCGATAAAATCGGCGGGGAAAACTTTACCAGAATCGAAAACTTCTTTGTTTTCAAACGGATAATGAATTTGAGCATAAGGCATGGCGCCCGAATCAAACCAAACGTCAATTAAATCCGTTTCGCGTTTCATCGGTTTGCCGGAAGGCGAAACCAAAACAATCCTGTCCACAAAGGGGCGGTGCAAATCTATTTTATTTGTCGCATAGTTTTCGTCCGAATAATCGCCCGCAATAACTTCCTTAAAAGGATTGTCTTCCATAAATCCGACTGCGACCGATTTCCCGATTTCTTCCTGCAATTCTTTTACGGAACCGATACAGATTTCTTCCGTGCCGTCTTCGGTGCGCCAAATCGGCAGCGGCGTTCCCCAATACCGCGAGCGGGACAAATTCCAGTCCTGAAGGTTTTCAAGCCATTTGCCGAACCTGCCCGTGCCTGTTGATTGCGGTTTCCAGTTGATTGTGTCGTTCAGCGCTATCATTTCGTCGCGGCAGGCAGTCGTGCGGATAAACCAGCTATCCTGTGGATAATACAGCACCGGCTTGTCGGTGCGCCAACAATGCGGATAGGAATGGGTATGTTTTTCGATTTTGAAGACACGGTTTTGCCGCTTTAGCATAACGCACAAGTCTATATCCAAAGTCGATTCGCCGGCAGGCGCATCAATATATTCGTTTTTCACATACCTCCCGGCATATTCGGAATACAGCGGCACGTTAACGAATTTCTTCAAGAAATCGGCATCCAAATCGGCAAGATTAAAATACTTGCCGGTCGAATCGACCATCGGGCGGCGGTTTCCCTCCCGATCAATCAGCATCAAAGGCGGAACGCCGTGTTCCCGTGCAACGCGGTAGTCGTCTGCGCCGAAAGTCGGGGCAATATGAACGATGCCCGTACCGTCTTCGGTCGTAACGAAATCGCCGGCGACGACGCGGAATGAACCGATACCTGGATTTATCCACGGAATCAGTTGTTCATATTCCATGTCTGCCAGTTCTGCGCCTTTCCATGAACCGGCTATTTGATACGGAATTTCTTTATCGCCCGGCTGATAAGACAACAGCGCCATATCTTTCGCTTTCGGATTGAAACAGGCGTCTAACAAATCTTCCGCTAAAACGGCAGTCATCGGCTTGCCCGAATAGGGTCCGAACGTTTTAACCGCCACATAATTGATATTCGCCCCTACGCAAAGCGCCGTATTGGAAGGCAAAGTCCATGGCGTGGTCGTCCACGCAAGGAAGAAAGCATCCCCCCAATCCGACATGCAGGGCAAGGGATGCTTTATTTTGAACTGCGCGATACAGCTTGTATCTTTCACGTCGCGATAGCAGCCCGGCTGATTCAACTCATGCGTGCTTAAAGCCGTGCCTGCCGCAGGGGAATATGGCTGAATAGCATAACCTTTATATAGCAGTTTCTTGTTGTACAACTGCTTGAGCAGCCACCAAAGAGTTTCGATATAGCGGTTGTCATAAGTGATATACGGATGGTTCATATCGACCCAATAGCCCGTCAGGCGGGTCAAATCTTCCCATTCTTTGGTATATTTCATCACCGCTTTGCGGCAGGCAGCATTATATTCTTCGACTGAAATCTTCCCTCCGACGTCGCTCTTCGTAATGCCCAATTCTTTTTCCACTCCAAGTTCGACCGGAAGTCCGTGCGTATCCCACCCCGCTTTTCGGTCGACCCGAAAACCTTTCATTGTCTTGTAGCGGCAAAAAATATCCTTGATGCTGCGGGCAATTACGTGGTGAATACCAGGCGTCCCATTGGCAGAAGGCGGACCTTCGTAAAAAACAAAGGATGGAGCGTCTTTGCGGGCGTCTAAACTCTTCCGGAAAATGTTTTCCTGTTCCCAAAATGCTAAGATCTCCCTGTTTACCTCTACCAGATCTAATTTGTTGTATTCGGTAAATTTCTTATTCATAATATCTAATTACAAATCAGTTGATATATCGTTATTTTTTTGCAAAAATAATAAATATATTTGAATTGCAAACCTCCACCGTGTCATTGCTCCCCCCCCCGCCCCGTCATTGCGAGCGAAGCGAAGCAATCAGGAGAAAAAAACCGTCATTGCGAGCCACGAAGTGGCGAAGCAATCCATTTCTTTCGACACCGCGAACTCCCCTCTATGGGAGAGAGCGTCTCCCGTAGACGGAAAATAATCGAAGCAATCAAAAAAATTTAATGTATATAATTAAGGAATAAGGTTTTTTCTCTGGATTGCTTCGCCGCTACGCGGCTCGCAATGACGCGGTGAGGTTGTAATTGCCGCAGCCCGTCATTGCGAGGGCGAAAGCCCGAAGCAATCCAGGAAGAAAAAGAAATGGATTGCCTCGCGTGTTCGTCTTAAAAAGGCGCGTATTTGGTCATGATACCTACCCACAAAGATTTGACTTTATCCCCATAAATGGGGATGGCATATGCAAAAATCATCACAAATAGGGATTGCACGGTCTTTTTTTTCACCATACCTTTGTGCCGAATTTTAATATATATAGATGAATAATTACAAAGAGATATTTTATATCGTTTTTTTCCTTTTATTTATGCCGGCTATATTGAAAGCCAGAAACACAAGCGGCGTGGATACGGTCGACGGCGGCAAACAGTCTCTTGTAGAACTTAACGAAGTGGTCATTGAAGCCAAATCAAAAGTGCAGACCGTCCGCGAATCAGCTTACAATGTGGTTGCCATCGACGCCAAAGCCCTGCAAAACACTACGCTCGACCTGGCGCATGCCATGGAAAAGGTATCGGGCGTGAAAATCCGCGAATCGGGCGGGTTAGGCTCTTCAACTCAGTTTTCGCTCAACGGATTCACCGGCCGGCACGTCAAATTCTTTATGGACGGCATCCCGATGGAGGGCATGGGCGCGTCGTTTCAAATCAACAATATTCCGGTTAATCTTGCCGAACGGATAGAAATATACAAAGGCGTCGTGCCGGTCGGCTTCGGTGCGGACGCCATCGGCGGGGCGGTCAATATCGTTACCGGTCAGAACAACAGGCGGCAGCGGACTTTTGTTGACGCCTCGTATTCGTACGGCTCGTTCAACACGCACCGGACTTCGGTCAGCGCAGGGCATACCACGAAAAACGGTCTGATGGTCGAACTTATTGCTTATCAGAATTATTCCGACAATACGTACTATATTGACAATGCCGTCAAAGACTTTGAGTTAGGGCAAATTGACGAAAGCAAGATTGAACGGGTAAGACGCTTCCACGATACGTACCACAACGAAACGGTGATACTTAAAGCCGGGCTGGTCAATAAAAAATTTGCAGACAGGCTTGTTTTCAGCCTCAACGCGGGACAAAGTCACAAGGACATTCAAAACGGAGTTATCCAAAACGTCGTTTACGGACAAAAGTTCAACGAAAGCCAAACGCTGATGCCTTCGGTACAGTACGTTAAGCGTAATCTTTTCGTAAATGGACTTGACTTCAGGCTGACGGCGAGCCTCAACAAAAACATGTCGCACAACGTCGATACGGCGACGTATATATACAACTGGCGCGGCGAATCGAAATACGACGGCAGCCGCGGCGAACAGAGCTATCAGGATTCGGAGTTTGACAACAAAAACTGGAATACGACGTTCAATGCCACCTACCGCATCGGCGAACGGCAGACGCTGATGCTGAACAATGTATTGACCTCTTTTGACCGCAACATGCGCGCCGCCGCTTTCGACGATGCGCTCACCGCTACCGATACGATGCCCAAAGTGTCGCGCAAGAACGTCGCCGGTCTTTCCTACCTGTTCAATTACAACAACAAATGGAACGTTTCGGCATTTGCGAAACATTATCTTCAATACAGCAAGGGGCCGAGAGCCGTAACCGTCGATACACGCACACAGTATCAGCTCGCCGAAGAAACGTTTACCGCTACCGGTTACGGCGTTGCCGGAACCGTTTTCCTGAAAGATGTGCAGCTAAAGCTGTCCTACGAAAAAGCCTACCGCCTGCCCACCGACAGCGAACTCTTCGGCGACGAAGACCTCGAACAGGGTAACGCGGGGCTGAAAGCGGAAAACAGCGACAACTACAACCTGAACCTCTCGTTCAACAAAGAAATCAGCCGCAAACATTTCATTTATGCCGATGCAGGCTTTATGCTCCGCAATACAAAAGACTACATCCGCCGCATAGCCGAGGCCGTTAAAAGCAGCACGCAAGCCGCTTATGCTTCCCACGTGAACCACGGCTACGTCCGCAATATCGGCGTCAACGGCGAAGTGCGCTACTCGTATGCCAATCTCGTTGCTGCAGGCGTAAATGTTACTTATCAGGATATTCGCGACAACGAACCGAAATTGCAGAGCAAATCGGAAAGCTTCACCTACAGAATCAGGATGCCGAATATGCCTTACTTTTTCGGCAATGCCGACGTAGAGCTGAAGCTGCAAAATTTCCTCCGGGAAAAGAATCACCTGAATATCGGCTATGCGGCAAATTACGTACATGAGTTTACGCTCAATTTCGAAAATATAGCCGCCAGAGGGAAAAAAATGGTGCCTTCGCAGCTTTCGCACGACCTCAGCGCGACTTACATCATCGCCGACGGACGCTACAATGTAGCCCTCGAATGTCGCAACCTGACCGACGCCAACCTGTACGACAATTTCAGCCTGCAAAAACCGGGGCGGGCTTTCTATGTCAAATTCAGATACTTTTTTATCAATAACAAATAAATTATTAATATTTAAATTACAAGAAAATGAAAAAAAATTTAGTTTTAAGTTCGTTAGCGGCAG
>JAIRKG010000021.1 GCA_031260235.1 Dysgonamonadaceae bacterium
TGAATCACTATTGACGCTACACACTTCATCGCTTAATAAATTAAAATCCTTGTATGCTAAATACAAGTGTTCCAAGATGTTGAGGATGGCGTACTGCTTATTATAAGTAAGTGGTGTAAAACACATTAAATAAATTAATTAATTTTTAAACAAAGGAAATGAATGGTATTTTTTTACCGCAAAGGATATAGGGATTGTTTTTGCTCCTTAAAAATATAATTTCAATCACATTTTAAATAAATTTATAAATAAAAACAACATGAAAAAAATTATTAATTGGTTATTTGTGCCGACATTATTAGTTGGCGTATTTCCTGCATTAGCGCAGGAAAACAGTAGTTTGCAAGGCATAGCGTACAGGAAAACCTATGGCGATAATTGGTATGTGTCGGCTGGGCCGAGCACCAATCTTTTGTTTGCCGAGCAGGATGGATATAAATCCATCGGCAGCAGGGTACAATTAGGCGGGAAAATAGATGTTGGGAAATGGCTAAATCCAAATTTTGGTCTTAGCTTTAATGTTGTCGGTGGGGCTCTTCGCGGGTTTAATTTGCTGAGTGCCCCTATTGAAACGGGGTATTACACAAGCAGTAAGACCGGTCGTTATGAAGGAGGACATATTTATGCCTCCGGATCTATGATCAATCCGGGGTATAATCTTGGTCATCCGATGGGAGGTCCCGTGAATGAAGAGAACGGTTATTCGCTGACAGGTTCGGATGCAGGACCCGGTTTTTGGCAGCGTTTCGTTTTCTTTTCCCCTACGATTGACGCGATGTTTAACCTAACAAATCTTTTCCGTGGTTATGCTGTAGAAAAAAGCAGGTTTGAACTTGTCGGTTTTGTGGGCTTAGGCATTAATGCAGCCCTTTACAACAAGGTGTCTAATCCGGATTTTTATCAGATGACGCAGCGGTTGGGATTACGCGGCAATTTTAATGTAGTAAATGATTTTTCCGTTTACCTCGAAGCGGCGGCTTATACTACGGATCCGGAATTTGACGGTTACAAGGGAACTTCTATCGGCGATTTATACAGCATCGCTTCGGTTGGTTTGCAGTATGCAATCAACAGGCGGGTGTCATCTTTTGAACGGATGACCATTGACGAACTCGACCGTTTAAACCGTCGTGTGAATGAAAACCGTGATATGATTGATAATCACGAATATATTCTTGAACAGCAGCAGAGTTTGCTGGAAAAACTGGGCGACCAACTCTCTTGTATACAAAACGACAAGGATGTAATGGTTGTTCGTGAAAAGGAAAGATGCTTAGTGTTGCCCGGATATGTTCATTTTGGTTTGGATTCTTATACTATTGACATAAGTGAATATAACAAAATTCTCGCTGTTGCTGATTTCTTAAAGGATAATCCCGCTTCAAAGATACTGCTGGTGGGCTATGCCGACAAAAAGACAGGCTCTTCCACCTACAACTACGGTTTAAGCAAAAGGCGCGTAGAGGTAGTCGTTAACGAACTGAAACGCCTCGGCATTGATAGCAACCGTATGATAGTTGAATGGAAAGGCGACAAGGAACAGTTGTTTAATGAAAATGAATGGAATCGCACGGTGATTATGGTGGAAAGGAAGTAAAGGGAATTACGAAAGCGATGCGCCGTTGGCTGTCGGCAGGTTTGCCGGCAACCAACGGCGTTTTATTTTGCTGTAGACGAACGAAAGATTTGTTTGTCGGACAATAACCCTGCCCAATTCACTTCCTCCGGGTGAAACCACCGAATCTCACGGTCTCGCTTAAACCAGGTCATTTGCTTGCGGGAATAAATCCGCGTATGCTGTTTGATTTTTTCAACGGCAAAATCCAAAGTCCATTCGCCGGCAAAATAATTGAAAAGTTCTTTATAGCCAATGGTATTCAATGCATTTAAATGCCTGAAAGGATACGTGGCTCGAGCTTCCTCCAAAAGTCCCCGCTCCATCATTTCATCGACTCTCCGGTTGATTCGCCCGTATAATTCTTCACGGTCTCTCTGCAAACCGATTTTAACAACTTTGAATGGTCGCTGTTTGATTTCATTTTTCCGGAGGGAAGAATATGGTTTGCCTGCCGCCATGCATATTTCCAATGCGTGAATCACTCGCTTATGGTTTTGCAAATCAATTTGTCTGTAAAAAACAGGGTCAAGTAATTTCAATTGATTGCGAATCGGCTCTATACCTTCCTTTTCATATAATTGTTCCAAATCTGCGCGAAGGGTTTTATCAATTGTCGGAATATCGTCAATTCCTTTACACACGGCGTCGATATACATCATTGAACCGCCGTTCATCAAGATGGTTTCGTGGGTTTGATACAGGTTGTCGAGCAAGCGTAGAACGTCCGTTTCAAACTGGCTTGCACTGTAATAATCGGTCAATTGCAGGTTGCCGACAAAATAATGTTTGACCCGCTTCAATTCTTCTTTTGTCGGTGCGGCTGTCCCTATTTGCAACGCACGGTAAAACTGCCGTGAATCGGCGGAGATGACGGGCGAATCTAAATATTCCGCAAGTTGGAGGCTCAAGGCGGTCTTTCCGACTCCGGTTGGACCTAAAAGGACTATCAGGGTGGGGGGATTCATAAAAGATGGTTTTTGCGGTGCAAAGATACGAAGAGTTCAGGAAAAAAAGCGTTACCTTTGCACCGCAAAATTTAACAATACTTATATGAACGAACAAATCAAACAAATTGCCGAACGGCTGAAGGGTCTGCGGGATTCCCTCGACCTTTCAATCGAAGAAATGGCGCTCCGGAGCAACCATGCGCCGGAAGAAATCAGCCGCTACGAGACAGGAGAAACCGATATTCCAATGAGTTTTCTTTTCAATGTGGCTCAAAGTTTTAATATTAATACTTCGACTTTGATTTCGGGTGAAGAGCCGCGTATGAAAACCTATTTCCTCACCCGTTACGGCAAAGGGAAATCGGTTGAACGGAACAGGGCTTATAAATATCAGGACTTGGCAAGCGGCTATGTGCATCCGAATATGGAGCCGTTTGAAGTGACGGTCGAACCGAATGACAGGGAAATTCACCTCAATTCGCATGAGGGCGAAGAATTTAACTACATACTGGAAGGGCGTTTGCTGTTCCGCATCAACAATAAAGACTTGATTCTCAACCCCGGCGATTCGATCTATTTCGATTCGTCCGGTCTGCATGGGATGAAAGCGTTAGACAATAAACAGGTGAAATTTTTAGCAATGATAAATAAATAATTACGTAATTCGTAATGTTATAAATTATGGTAGAAAAATATATCAATCGGCAAGTCTTCAACAGTCAGGAAGATTTCAAGGCAAACTTCAAAATAAACGTACCGGACAATTTCAATTTCGCTTATGACGTTGCCGACGAATGGGCTGCGATTCAGCCCGACAAGAAAGCGCTGTGCTGGATAAACGACAAAGGAGAACATATTGATTTTACGTTCAAAGAGATAAAAGAACAGAGCGCCGCTGCCGCTTCCTATTTCCAGTCGCTCGGAATCGGTAAAGGCGATATGGTGATGTTGATTCTCAAACGCCGCTATCAATATTGGTTTGCCATCCTCGGATTGCATAAGATAGGCGCGGTAGCCATTCCCGCC
The DNA here is from genome assembly GCA_031260235.1 of Dysgonamonadaceae bacterium. GTDB lineage: Bacteria > Bacteroidota > Bacteroidia > Bacteroidales > Azobacteroidaceae > Azobacteroides. The sequence goes on from JAIRKG010000021.1 coordinate 3,592, forward strand.
ACGCATTTGCTGACGACAAAAGATATAATCTATCGCTGCAATGTGGCAGATATAAAAGCAATCGTTTGCGTAGGCGAAGAATTGGTAATACGGCAGATTGACGACGCATTGCCGCATTGCCCGACTTTGAAACACCTGATTTCAATCGGACCGGAAATTCCTGCCGGGTGGCTGGATTTCGGGAAAGGGACGGAAGAAGCCAAACCCTTTGTCAAACCGGAAAACCCGAACGGCAACGACGACATTATGCTCCTCTATTTCACTTCCGGCACTACCGGACAGCCTAAGATGGTGATTCACAATTTCACATATCCATTGGGGCATATCATTACCGCCGGATACTGGCAAAATCTGAAAGAGGGCGACCTGCACCTCACCGTTGCCGATACCGGATGGGCGAAAGCCGCCTGGGGAAAACTGTATGGGCAATGGATTATGGGCGCCTGCATTTTCGTATATGACCACGGGAAATTTACCGCCGCCGATATGCTGCGCGTGATGCAGGACTACCGGATAACGTCGTTTTGTGCTCCTCCCACGATTTACCGTTTCCTGATTCTGGAAGATATTGCCAAGTATGACCTCTCGTCGCTGAAATATTGCGAAGTAGCAGGCGAGCCGCTCAATCCTGTTGTGTTTGAAGCATTTTACAAAGCCACAGGCATTAAGATGATGGAAGGTTTCGGACAGACGGAAACGACCATTTCGATTGCCAACTATCCGTGGATGGAACCCAAACCCGGTTCAATGGGGATACCCAGCCCTGCCTATGACATGGATTTGCTGACCGCCGACGGTCGAAGCGCCGAAGACGGCGAAATGGGCGAAATTATTTTCCGCACCGACCGTTTTAAGCCGGTCGGGCTGTTTATGGGCTATTACCGCGACCCCGAATTGACCGGACAGATCTATCACGACAATGTTTATTATACCGGCGATATTGCCTGGCGCGACGAAGACGGATACTACTGGTTCGTAGGTCGCAACGACGACGTGATTAAAAGTTCGGGCTACCGCATCGGTCCCTTTGAAGTAGAAAGCGCTTTGATGACGCATCCTGCCGTCGTGGAATGTGCCATCACCGGCGTTCCCGACGAAGTTCGCGGACAGGTTGTAAAGGCAAGCATTATTCTCTCCCGACAATATAAATCGCAAGCCGGCCCCGGCTTAATTAAGGAAATCCAGGATCATGTGAAGAAAGTAACGGCGCCATATAAATATCCGCGCATCATTGAGTTTGTCGAGGAATTACCGAAGACTATCAGCGGAAAAATACGGCGGGTGCAGATTCGAGAAAAACGGTAAACAACAGGAAAGGCGATGGATGTGAATCCACCGCCTTTTTTAATTTGTTCTGTTTCTTTAAATACTGTGTCATTGCAATCCAGAGAAAACTCATTAAAAATAATCTCGCGGGGGAAGTCTCCCCCCGCTCCAGCCGCCTGCGGCGGGCTTCCGCTTCCCCCTCTGCGGGGGACATCCCCGCAACGCCCCCCTCACTGCCCACCCCGTCACCCGGAACTGCGAAGCAGTGAAGCAATCCGGAGAAAACCCCACCTCGTCACCCGGAGCCGCGTAGCGGCGTGGCAATCCAGCTTCCCCGTCATTGCGAGCCGCGATAGCGGCGAAGCAATCCAGAGAAAACCCCACCCCGTCATTGCGAGCCGCGTAGCGGCGTGGCAATCCATGTTTTATTTTTCCTGGATTGCTTCGGCTTTCGCCTCGCAATGACGTTTCTTTTTCCTGGATTGCTTCGGACTTTGTCCTCCGGGTGACGTGTGGGGTATATTATTTCTCCGCTTCGCGATATATAATAAAGAAAAAGAACCCGATTAGCATTAGAGGGGCCGACCCACCAAGCCAAGAGGGGCCGACCCCACCAAGCCAAGAGGGGCCGACCCGCCAAGCCAAGAGGGGCCGACCCGCCAAGCCAAGAGGGGCCGACCCCACCAAGCCAAGAGGGGCCGACCCGCC
>JAIRKG010000140.1 GCA_031260235.1 Dysgonamonadaceae bacterium
ATATCGGCAACAACGCCGGAGTTTACCTTAATGGTGTTGATTGTCGGCGAGCCGTTGCCTGTGATTGTGTAAGTCCCGTTCGCCGTGATTACGATGTTGCTGCCGGTGTTAATATTGAAAGTTTGCGCCTGCGCCTGCGAAAGGCAAAGCAGGCATACCGCTGCCGTCAAGTAAATTTTCAGGTTCATATAGTATACGGTGTATTGATTTGACGGCAAAGATACACATCGTTTTTGGTGATGCAAATAGATTTGATGAAATAACGGGGGTTTTGGAGGGTAATGACGCAGAGGGGTTTTCCCTGGATTGCCGCGCCGCTATCGCGGCTCGTCATTGCGAGGCGGGGGCGCAAAGTCGTAGGCGTCACCCAGAGGCGAAGCCGAAGCAATCCAGGAATTGCAATGACGAAGTGGGGTTTTTCTCTGGATTGCTTCGCCGCTATCGCGGCTCGCAATGACGAGAAGGGCAGGCGGCTGAAGCGAGGGGGAGACTTCCCCCGCGAGATTAATTTTTAATGGAGGGGCGGTTTTTTCTCCGGATTGCTTCACTGCTTCGCAGTTCGCAATGACGGGGGCGGGGCAATGACGAAAAAGGCGACGGATTCACATCCGCCGCCTTTCAAATCAAACGAAAAAAAGAGGCTATAATTGATGTCTCGAAATCGAATCCTCATACCGTTCAAAATCCTCCTGATCTGCAATAGCGCTATGGAAACGAATTGGAAAAAATGGCGTCCGCTCCATTTCGTCCCTGTTGTTGACAATAAGCCGGCTATACTCTTTCAAACCGGTACCTGCCGGTATCAGATGACCGCAAATCACGTTTTCTTTCATGCCTTCCAAATAATCAATCTTGCCGTTAATGGCGGCTTCGTTCAACACTTTGGTCGTTTCCTGGAAGGAGGCGGCCGACATGAAACTTGTCGTCTGTAAGGCAGCCCGCGTGATTCCCTGCAATACCGGATTGGCTGTTGCGGGAACGGCGTCGCGCGCTTCTACCGGTCTCAAATCCCGACGTTTCAAGGTTGAATTTTCGTCGCGAAGTTTACGTGCAGTAACAATTTGCCCCGGTTTCATATTGGAAGAATCGCCGGAATCCAAAACGACTTTCTTGTTCCAAATACGGTCGTTTTCTTCCATCATTTCCTGTTTGTCAATCAATTGCTGTTCGAGGAAACGGGTATCGCCCGGTTCAAGAATTTCAACTTTACGCATCATTTGGCGTACAATCACTTCAAAGTGTTTGTCGTTGATTTTCACGCCTTGCAGGCGGTAAACGTCCTGAACTTCGTTTACAATATATTCCTGGACAGCCGTAAGCCCATTGATAGCCAGAATATCCGAAGGCGTAACGGCACCGTCGGAAAGCGGCGTTCCGGCACGAACATAGTCGTTTTCCTGAACCAAAATTTGTTTGGAAAGCGGAATCAGATAAATCTTATATTCACCTGATTTGGGAGTTACAATCACTTCCCTGTTCCCGCGTTTGATTTTCCCGAACGAAATTTCACCGTCAATTTCGGAAACCACAGCCGGATTCGATGGGTTGCGAGCCTCGAATAATTCCGTTACGCGCGGAAGCCCACCCGTGATATCGCCTGCTTTGCCGACGGCACGCGGAATTTTTACCAGCACTTCGCCTAATTTGATTTCATCGCCTTCTTCCTTCACAATGTGAGCGCCCAAAGGCAAGTTATAGGTTTTCAGAACAGCATTTTCATTGCTGATAATTTGCGCAGCTGGCACTTTGGCGCGGTCGCGCGATTCGACAATAATTTTTTCCCGCAAACCGGTCGTATCGTCGTATTCTATTTTATAAGTTGAATTTTCGATTAAGTTTTCAAACTTAATCTTACCCGAAACTTCCGATACGATAACCGCATTGAACGGGTCCCATTCGATAATCAAATCTCCTTTTTTCACCGTATCGCCCGATTTAAAGAATAATTTGGCGGCATACGGGATGTTATGGGAAGACAATGCAATTTTCGTATGCGGATCAATAATACGCAGTTCAGCCAAACGGCTGATTACGATTTGATACGGATTTCCCTGCTCGTCGGTAACATCTACGGTACGAAGTTCGTCAATTTCCAGAATACCGTCGTATTTGGCGGTCAGGTTGTTTTCGGCTGCAATATTTGAAGCGATACCGCCCACGTGGAAAGTACGCAAAGTCAGCTGAGTACCAGGCTCGCCGATTGACTGGGCAGCAATCACGCCGACTGCCTCGCCTTTCTGAACCATGCGTCCGGTAGCCAAATTGCGTCCGTAACATTTGGCGCAGACGCCTTTCTTCGATTCGCAAGTCAGCACCGAACGAATTTCAACGCGCTCAATGGGCGATTTTTCAATGATTTCCGCTTCGTCTTCGGTAATTTCATCACCCGCGCGGACAATAATTTCTCCGGTAACAGGGTGCTGTATATCATGCACGGAAACACGCCCCAAAATGCGTTCGTAAAGGGAAGTGACCGTTTCTTCATTGTTTTTCAGTTCCATAGTGACCAACCCGCGCAAAGTGCCGCAGTCTTCTTCGTTGATGATCACGTCGTGGGAAACATCAACCAGACGTCGCGTCAGATAACCGGCGTCGGCTGTTTTCAGAGCCGTATCTGCCAAACCTTTGCGAGCGCCGTGCGTAGAAATAAAATATTCCAGCATCGACAAACCTTCTTTGAAGTTCGAGAGAATCGGGTTTTCGATGATTTGTCCGCCTTCAGCCCCGCTCTTTTGAGGTTTAGCCATCAATCCGCGCATACCGGACAACTGGCGGATTTGTTCTTTCGAACCGCGAGCGCCGGAATCCAGCATCATGCATACCGAGTTAAATCCTTGATTATCTTCGCGCAACTGCTTAATCAAAATATCAGACAAGCGGGAATTTACGTGCGTCCAAGTATCAATAATCTGGTTATAACGTTCGTTATAGGTAATGAAACCCATGTTGTAGTTATTCAAAATTTGTTCTACTTCGTCGTAACCTTCTTTCACCAGTTGCTCTTTTTTATTCGGAATGATAATGTCTTCCAGATTGAACGACAAGCCACCCTTAAAAGCCATCGTATAACCTAAATTCTTAATGTCGTCAAGGAATTGCGCAGTTCTTGCCACACCGCAAACTTTGATGACTTTACCGATAATGTCGCGCAACGATTTTTTGGAAAGAATCTCATTGATAAAGCCTACCTGTTTCGGGACAAATTCATTGACAATCACGCGGCCAACCGAAGTTTCCACGCAATGATTAATCGGCTTGTCTTTGACAACGTCATCAACATAAATCTTTATTTTGGCATGAATGTCTACCCGCCCATTGTCGTAAGCGACAATGGCTTCTTCGGGACCGTAAAATGTCAAGCCTTCTCCTTGTGCGCCGTCACGTAAGCGAGTGATGTAATATAATCCCAAAACCATGTCTTGCGAAGGTACTGTAATCGGCGCTCCATTGGCGGGATTCAAAATATTGTGCGAAGCCAGCATTAATATTTGTGCTTCGAGAATCGCTTCATTTCCAAGTGGAAGATGAACGGCCATCTGGTCGCCATCGAAGTCGGCATTGAAAGCCGTACAGGAGAGCGGGTGCAATTGAATTGCCTTGCCTTCGATCATTTTGGGTTGGAAAGCCTGAATACCCAGGCGGTGCAAGGTCGGAGCGCGGTTCAGCAACACCGGATGCCCTTTCATCACATATTCGAGGATATCCCAAACGACCGGTTCTTTCCTGTCCACTATCTTTTTTGCCGATTTAACGGTTTTGACAATTCCCCGGTCGATTAATTTGCGTATGATAAACGGCTTGTATAATTCTGCCGCCATATTTTTAGGAATACCACATTCGTGCATTTTCAATTCGGGACCTACCACAACTACCGAACGCGCCGAATAGTCGACCCGTTTACCCAGCAGGTTTTGACGGAAACGTCCCTGTTTTCCTTTCAAACTGTCGGACAGGGATTTCAGCGGACGGTTGGCGTCGGTTTTGACAGCGCTCGACTTGCGGGAATTGTCAAACAGCGAATCGACGGATTCTTGAAGCATCCGTTTTTCGTTTCTCAGAATCACTTCCGGCGCTTTGATTTCGATCAGACGTTTCAGCCGGTTGTTACGGATAATCACCCTGCGATATAAATCATTCAAATCGGAAGTGGCGAAACGGCCGCCGTCCAATGGAACCAAAGGCCGTAATTCGGGGGGAATGACCGGAACAATTTTCACAACCATCCATTCGGGACGGTTTTTCTCTTTCGACTGACGGAATGATTCCACAACCTGCAATCGTTTCAACGCCTCGTTTTTCCGTTGTTGCGACGAATCGCTGTCTGCTTTGTGACGCAGTTCGTAAGATAATTCGTCCAAATCCAATCTTGCCAGCAAATCGTAAATCGCTTCCGCCCCCATCTTGGCAATAAACTTATTGGGGTCCGAATCTTCCAATAGCTGGTTTTCTTTCGGAAGATTATCTATAATATCCAAATATTCTTCTTCGGCAAGCAGGTCGTATGTATTCCTGTCGGTAATAATACCCGGCTGAATAACCACATAACGTTCGTAATAAATAATCGCATCCATCTTCTTTGTCGGCAATCCCAACAAATAACCGATTTTATTGGGCAGGGAACGGAAATACCAGATGTGTGCCACCGGCACAACAAGATGGATATGCCCCATCCGTTCGCGGCGGACTTTCTTTTCCGTAACTTCCACCCCGCAACGGTCGCAAATGATTCCTTTGTAACGGATTCTTTTGTATTTGCCGCAATGACATTCGTAATCTTTTACGGGACCGAAAATCCGTTCGCAGAACAAGCCGTCGCGTTCGGGCTTGTAGGTACGGTAATTGATGGTTTCCGGTTTTAGAACTTCTCCACTTGATTGACTTAAGATTTCATCGGGAGAAGCCAATCCGATGATTATCTTTGAAAAACTGTTTTTTGTTTTAATTTCTTTTCTGAAAGCCATAATTTTGAGAACTAAAAGAGAGTGTTATCTTGCAATAGTGAAAGTAATTGTTTTATGCCCTTCGATAAGCGCCTCTATGACTGTCTTAAAGAAGTTGTAATGGGCGCCGTTAGGCAAGTAGTGAAATAATAATACTTTCAACCGAATCTTAACTCAAAAATTTAAAATAACTAATTTTAAAAATATATTAATAGCATATTCCTTTGTTAGGGAAATTCGCTTTTAGACAGAAGTGAGGTTTTCCTGCGTAGAAAAAGTCCCGTTTGGTGTTTATCCAAATTTACTCTAATGTAACACTCAAAGCAAGTCCTCTTATTTCGTGGAGCAACACATTCAACGATTCGGGAATTCCCGGCGCAGGCATCGGCTCGCCTTTCACGATAGCCTCATAAGCCCTGGAACGTCCAACCACATCGTCTGACTTGATAGTCAATATTTCTTGAAGGATGAATGATGCGCCAAAAGCTTCCAGTGCCCAGACTTCCATTTCTCCGAAACGCTGTCCGCCGAATTGCGCCTTACCGCCCAAAGGCTGCTGCGTAATCAACGAATAAGGTCCTATTGAGCGGGCATGCATCTTATCATCCACCATGTGTCCGAGCTTCAACATGTAGATTACACCAACTGTAGCTGGCTGGTCAAAACGGTCACCCGTTCCGCCGTCGTAGAGGTAAGTCTTGCCGTAGCGAGGGATGCCGGCTTTGTCTGTCCAGTTGTTCAAATCGTCCAAAGAAGCGCCGTCGAAAATAGGCGTTGCAAACTTCAAACCGAGATTTTTACCCGACCAGCCCAAAACTGTTTCAAAAATTTGTCCCAGATTCATGCGGGAAGGCACGCCCAGCGGGTTCAAAACGATATCTACAATCGTTCCGTCTGCCAAGAAAGGCATATCTTCGTCGCGCACAATCCGCGAAACGATCCCTTTATTTCCATGGCGTCCGGCCATCTTGTCGCCTACCTGCAACTTGCGTTTCTTGGCAACATATACCTTTGCCATTTGAACGATTCCGGAAGGCAATTCGTCCCCAATCGTATAATCAAGTTTCTTGCGTCGAAATTCGGCGGCGTATTCTTTATATTTTTTCAAATAATTGATAATTATATCGCGAATCATTTTATTTCTGGCAGTGTCTAAAGTCCACTTACCGACTTGCACGGACATATAATCAATCTTGTTTAATTCTTCCCTTGTAAACCGCGTTCCTTTCGTGATAATGTCCACATTCATGAAATCTTTCACACCTTGCGACACTTTACCTTCGGTAAGCGCATATAATTTATCAATTAGCTTTTCCCTGAGGGTTTTTGCATTTTTTTCAAAAGCATCATCCAAATGCGGCAGTTTTACTTTATCGCTCAACCGATGTTTCCGCTTGTCGGCGCCTGCTTTCGAGAAAAGATTGCGTCTGATAACGATGCCTTTCAACGATGGCGAAGCTTTCAACGAAGCGTCTTTCACATCGCCCGCTTTCTCACCGAAAATAGCGCGGAGCAGTTTTTCTTCCGGCGAAGGATCGGATTCTCCTTTCGGCGTAATTTTACCGATAAGGATGTCGCCGGGTTCTACCCGCGCCCCGACGCGGATAATACCTTGTTCGTCCAAATCTTTGGTCGCTTCTTCGCTGACATTGGGAATATCCGCCGTCAATTCTTCCGTGCCCCGTTTGGTTTCGCGAACTTCCAAAATATATTCGTCCACATGTACCGAAGTGAAAATATCTTCCCGCACAACCCTTTCGCTGATTACAACCGCATCTTCAAAGTTATAACCTTTCCAGGGCATGAACGCCACTTTTAAGTTTTTCCCGATTGCCAATTCTCCATTTTGAGTAGAATAACCTTCCGTAAGGATCTGGTTTTTGACCACGTGATCGCCTATTTTAATAATCGGGCGTAAATCAACAGTCGTACTCTGGTTTGTTTTCCTGAATTTCGGAATATTATAGGATTTAATCGGCGAATCGAAACTGACAAATTCTTCCTCTTTGGTACGGTCATATTCAATATCAATGCGGGTTGCATCCACATAAATCACCCTACCCTGTCCTTCTGCGACAATCTGTGTCCTGGAGTCCATAATCAACCTGCCTTCGATGCCTGTTCCGACAATCGGAGCTTCGGAAGTCATTAGAGGAACAGCCTGGCGCATCATGTTTGAACCCATCAAAGCGCGGTTGGCATCGTCATGTTCAAGGAACGGAATCAATGAGGCGGCAATCGAAGCGATCTGTGTGGGCGAAACATCCATCAATTCTACTGCTTCCGGTTCAACTATCGGATAATCCGCATCCTGACGCGCTTTAACGCGGTTGTGTATAAAAACGCCGTCATTATCCAGTGGCGCATTTCCTTGTGCAATGATTTTTCCTTCTTCTTCTTCTGCCGTCAGATAAGTAATACCATTATCCGTTAAATCCACTTTTTTATTGGAAACTACATGGTAAGGCGTTTCAATAAATCCAAGTTCGTTGATTTTCGCATATACGCAAAGCGACGAAATCAAACCGATATTCGGGCCTTCCGGCGTTTCAATCGGACAGAGGCGGCCGTAATGCGTATAGTGTACGTCACGAACTTCAAAACCGGCGCGTTCACGCGACAAACCGCCGGGACCCAAAGCAGACATACGGCGTTTGTGTGTAATTTCCGCCAACGGATTGGTCTGATCCATGAATTGCGACAAAGCATTCGTCCCGAAAAACGAATTGACTACGGAAGAAATGGTCTTCGCATTAATCAGATCGACAGGAGTAAACACTTCATTATCGCGGACATTCATGCGTTCACGAATGGTACGCGCCATGCGTGCCAAACCAAGTCCGAACTGGTTGTATAATTGTTCGCCAACGGTACGCACACGACGATTGCTCAAGTGGTCGATATCGTCCACATTGGCTTTAGAGTTGATCAGTTCTATCAGATATTTGATGATTTCAATAATATCCTCTTTGGTAAGGACTTTCACCTCAACAGAAGTAGTCAGATTCAATTTTTTGTTGATTCTGTAACGGCCTACTTCACCCAAATTGTATCTTTTTTCGGAAAAAAACAGATTTTGTATGACTTCCCGCGCACTCGCATCATCAGCCGGCTCAGCATTTCGCAACTGACGGTAGATGTAAACCACCGCATCCCGTTCGGAGTTACTTGGATCTTTTTGCAAAGTATTGTAAATGATTGTATAATCGGAAAGATTTTTGTCTTCACGATGTAACAAAATGGTTTGAACGCCCGACCCAAGAATTTCTTCGATATGTTGCTGACCAATCACGGTTTCACGGTCAATTAACACTTCGTTCCGCTCGATAGAAACAACTTCGCCCGTATCTTCGTCTACAAAATCTTCCACCCAGATTCTCAACACGCGAGCAGCCAATTTCCGTCCGACGGATTGTTCCAGATTGGACATATTCACCTTAATTTCTTCGGCAAGATTGAAAATTTCCAGAATATCCTTATCGCTTTCAAAGCCGATAGCTCTTAAAAGCGTAGTTACTGGCAATTTCTTTTTCCGGTCAATGTAAGCGTACATGACATTACTGATGTCGGTAGCAAATTCAATCCACGAACCTTTAAAAGGAATGATACGCGCCGAATATAATTTAGTCCCATTGGAATGGGTGCTTTGTCCAAAGAATACCCCCGGAGAACGGTGTAATTGGGAAACCACAACCCTTTCAGCGCCATTGATTACAAATGTCCCTTTCGGCGTCATATAAGGTATGGAACCTAAGTAAACATCCTGAACCACAGTATCAAAATCTTCGTGATAGGGGTCGGTACAATAAAGTTTCATCTTCGCTTTCAGCGGAACGCTGTAAGTCAAGCCGCGTTCGACACATTCATCAATGGAATAACGCGGGGGATCGACGAAATAATCCAAAAATTCAAGAATAAAGTTATTGCGAATATCTGCTATCGGAAAATTTTCGACAAATGCTTTGTACAAACCTTCGTTCTTTCTCTTTTCGGTTGGAGTATCTAATTGGAGGAAATCTTGAAAAGATTTCAATTGTACTTCGAGAAAATCCGGATATGCAAACGTTTTTTTTATCGAAGCAAAGTTAATTCTTTTGTCGCTGTTTATTGTTGTTATAGAAGACATTATGAAGATATTTGGACGAAATTGATTATGTATTGAAAATAGACACAAAAAGGTTAAGAACCTTCTAAAGGAGATTCTTAACCATAGTTACCCATGAAATAGGAGCGATTATTTGAGTTCAATTTCCGCGCCTGCTTCTTCCAAGGATTTTTTCAGCCCTTCGGCTTCGTCTTTGGTAGCTCCTTCTTTGATAGGCGCAGGGGCACTATCAACGATGTCTTTTGCTTCTTTCAGACCCAAGCCAGTTAATTCTTTAACAGCTTTAACGATAGCTAATTTATTTGCGCCGACGCTTTTCAAAATTACATCGAAAGATGTTTTTTCTTCTTTTTCTTCAGTTGCGGCAACAGGACCTGCGGCAACAGCAACCGCTGCTGCGGCCGGTTCAATACCGTATTCTGTTTTAAGAATTCCAGCCAGTTCATTGACTTCCTTTACGGTTAAGTTTACTAATTGTTCAGCAAAAGCTTTTAAATCTGCCATAATTGTATTATTTTTAATTATTATTTTTAGTTTATAAGTAAACGAGAATTTTATCCTTAACTTGTTTATTCATTATTATCTCTCACCAAGAGTTTTCAAAACCCCATGGATGGTTTGCCCACCCGATTGAAGAGCAGAAATAACATTCTTAGCCGGCGATTGCAACAAAGCGATAACATCTGCAATAAGTTCGTATTTGCTCTTGATAGAAACAAGAATATCCAGATTCTCCGCTCCTATATAGAATCCTTCCTGCACGTAAGCCGCTTTCAATTTTGGGATGTCTGTCCCTTTTGAAAAAAACTTAATCAGTTTGGCTGGACTATTGGCATTGTTTGAAAACATCACAGCCGTATTGCCCTTCAAAGCAGGATTCAGAGCGGAATAATCTCTATCTAATTGTTCCAGCGCTTTCTTAAATAAGGCGTTTTTTACAACAACTAATTTAATCTCTTCTTTATAACATTCTCTTCTCAAACTGCTTGTTCCGCCTGCGTTCAACGTAGCAATATCAGTTAAATAGAAGTGCGAATATTTACCGATGATAGTAGCAATCTGTTTGATAACAGCGGTTTTATCTTCTTTTTTCATACATTCAATTCATTTTAAATTTCATCTACCGATTTAGGATCTACTTTAAGACCCGGACTCATTGTACTTGAAAGATAAATGCTCTTTACATATGTACCCTTTGCAGCTGCAGGTTTTAACTTGTTGATTGTAGTAACAAATTCCTTTGCATTATCCTTGATTTGTTCGGGAGTAAAAGAAACTTTACCGACAGAAGTATGAACAATTCCGGCTTTATCGACTTTGAAATCAATTTTACCCTGCTTTACTTCTTTTACGGCTTGCACCACATCATTAGTAACCGTTCCACTTTTGGGATTCGGCATCAATCCGCGAGGACCGAGTACACGACCTAAAGCACCGATTTTACCCATAATAGCCGGTTGAGTGATAATCACGTCGATATCCGTCCAACCGCCTTTTATTTTTTCGATATACTCGTCAAGACCTACATGATCGGCTCCCGCTTCTTTGGCAGCAGCTTCCTGATCGGGCGTAGTTAATACGAGAACCTTGACTTGCTTACCTGTTCCGTGAGGCAATGAAACAACGCCTCTTACCATTTGGTTAGCTTTACGGGGGTCAACACCTAAGCAGACATCAATGTCCACGGAAGCATCGAATTTGACAGTAGTGATTTCCTTCACCAAAGTCGATGCTTCTTTTAGTGTATATACCTTCCCTACTTCAACTTTGCTTAAAGCCAACTTTTGATTTTTTGTAAGTTTACTCATCTCTATTGAAGTTTTTAATTATTAACAGGGAATGTCCCTTTTACAGCTATACCCATACTTCGGGCTGTACCTGCTACCATTTTCATGGCAGATTCCAGCGTAAAACAGTTTAAGTCTCCCGTTTTATCTTCGGCGATGGCTTTTACCTGTTCCCAAGTAATTTCGGCCACTTTCTTGCGATTAGGCTCAGCCGACCCGCTTTTTTGTTTGCCTGCTTCCAACAATTGGATGGCCACCGGCGGGTTTTTGATGACAAAATCAAAAGACTTATCAACATAGTAAGTAATAATCACCGGCACTACTTTACCGGCCTTGTCCTGGGTTCTGGCATTAAATTGCTTGCAAAACTCCATTATATTAATACCTTTTGAACCCAATGCAGGTCCTACTGGAGGAGAAGGGTTCGCAGCCCCTCCTTTAATTTGTAATTTTAGCTGTCCAGCAATCTCTTTTGCCATTTGTTGATAAATTTAGTTTATTTAATTCTTATAACTCAAAAAAGAATGAAAATCCAAAGAGCGTAACCTAATTGAATTATTCTTTTTCAACTTGCATATAGCCCAATTCGATTGGCGTCCCTCGGCCGAAAATTTTTACAAGTACCGTCAGTTTCTTTTTTTCAAGATTGATTTCTTTAACTTCTCCGTGGAAACCATTAAACGGACCGTAAACCACTTTAACTGTTTCGCCAATTATGTATTCAACGTCGAATTCTTCCTGTTGTTCCTGCAACTCATCAACTGTGCCGAGTATTCGGTTCACTTCCGATGCACGCAAGGGAACAGGAACGTTTCCTCCGAGGAATCCGATTATAAAATTGACGTTCTTCAAGAAATGTATGACTTCCCCCGTCAGAATAGCTTCAACAATAATATAACCTGGAAGGTAAGCTCGTTCTTTCAACACTTTCTTTCCGTTACGTTGCTGAAACACTTTTTCCGTAGGAATCAAGACTTGAAAAATATAATCTTTCAAGTCTGATTTTCCGATCTCAACATCAAGATATTCTTTTACTTTATTCTCTTTACCACTGACGGAACGGAGCACATAAAATTTCTTTTCAATTTCAGACATGCTTTAATCAAAAGATTTTTGAATAAAAGACTTTGACCATAGATTCAAAAATGAAGTCAATACCAAATACCACAATCGCCATAATAAGGGAAGCTGTCATTACGACAATGGTACTACTTGCCAATTCCTGCTGGGTAGGCCAAGAAACCTTATGTACAAGTTCGTTATAAGATTCTTTTGTATAATTAGCTATTTTTTTAAAAAAATTCATACAAAAATTCTTTATTTGCACGGGTTGAAAGGCTCGAACTCTCGACCTACGGTTTTGGAGACCGTCGCTCTACCGACTGAGCTAAACCCGTGTATTCAATTACGAATTACAACAAGTTTCACAACTCATAATTTGTAATTCGTAATTCATTCAATGATTTCCGTAATCTGCCCGGAACCAACGGTACGACCGCCTTCACGGATGGCAAAACGCAACCCTTCGGAGCATGCTACCGGATAGATCAAATCAACCTTGATTTCCAGATTATCGCCAGGCATCACCATTTCTGTACCTTCCGGCAACGTAATTTCGCCCGTTACATCCAGTGTACGGATATAGAATTGAGGACGATATTTGTTATGGAACGGCGTGTGGCGGCCACCTTCTTCTTTCTTCAATACGTAAACCGAAGCTTTGAAAGAAGTGTAAGGTTTAACCTTGTTCGGGTGGGTAATAACCATACCGCGTTTCACTTCGTCCTTGTCAATACCGCGAAGCAACAAACCTACGTTATCGCCGGCTTGTCCTTCGTCAAGAATTTTACGGAACATTTCAACACCCGTAACAACCGATTTCTTACCTTCTGCGCCCAAACCGATAATTTGAACTTCTTCGCCGGTTTTGATGATACCTGTTTCGATACGTCCCGTAGCAACGGTGCCGCGACCAGTGATAGAGAATACGTCTTCGACAGGCATCAAGAATGGTTTGTCAACATCGCGCGGAGGCAGAGGAATCCATGTATCAACGGCATCCATCAACTCCATAATTTTGTCTTCCCATTCGGGAACTCCGTTCAATCCACCCAAAGCGGAACCTTGGATAATCGGAGTATTGTCACCATCAAATTCATAGAAAGAAAGCAATTCGCGCATTTCCATTTCTACCAGATCCAACATTTCGGGATCATCAACAATATCTACCTTATTCATAAAAACAACCAGTTTCGGCACATTTACCTGACGAGCCAAAAGGATGTGTTCGCGCGTCTGGGGCATAGGACCATCTGTAGCAGCAACTACAATAATAGCACCGTCCATTTGAGCAGCACCGGTAACCATATTCTTCACGTAGTCGGCGTGACCCGGACAGTCAACATGAGCATAGTGACGGTTTGCAGTTTCGTATTCAACGTGAGCGGTATTAATTGTAATACCCCTTTCTTTTTCTTCCGGAGCGTTGTCAATCGAATCGAATGAGCGCACTTCGGAAAGACCTTTCTTTGCCAATACCGTTGTGATAGCAGCAGTCAAAGTTGTTTTACCGTGGTCAACGTGACCAATTGTACCGATGTTAACATGAGGTTTCGATCGGTTAAATTTTTCTTTTGCCATAATTTATTTTTCTTTATAGAGTGAATATTTTTTACTTATTTTCGAGCCGGCGCCGAGACTTGAACTCGGGACCTCTTCCTTACCAAGGAAGTGCTCTACCGCTGAGCTACACAGGCAGTATATCAGTATATAACTATTTATCCAATACGAATTTCACTAAAGTACCCAATACCAAGGAGATATACCGTGAAACCACAGCACCCAATCTTTTCTCTCTCTATCCAAAGATTGTAATTATCTAAATAAACCAATGTAGTCATATTTTTTTTTTCAACAACTATTTTTCAAAGAGCGGAAGACGGGACTCAAACCCGCGACCCTCAGCTTGGAAGGCTAATGCTCTATCAACTGAGCTACTTCCGCAAATCAATATTGATCTCGTGGGCAGTGATGGATTCGAACCACCGAAGGCGTAAGCCAGCTGAGTTACAGTCAGCCCCATTTGGCCACTCTGGTAACTGCCCGTGGTTAATTACGAATGATGAATTTCGATTTTTTTCGTTGCCCTCTTACCGTAATTCGTAATTGTTCCCCGAGCCTCTTGTCGGATTCGAACCAACGACCCCGAGATTACAAATCACGTGCTCTGGCCAACTGAGCTAAAGAGGCAATACATCAAAGAACCACTTCAGACTATCTAAAATTTGAAGCGGGTGCAAATGTAGCACTTTTTTTTTTATTGACCAAATATTATGACTGTTTTTTATAAATTTTCTTTTCTTTAAACTTTACGACCTGTCGTTCTAACTTTTCTACGCATTTATCAACCGATTCCTCGAAAGTATCGGCTGTTTCCTGTACGAAAAATTCATGACCTGGCGCTAATATCTTTATTGAAGCATCTTTATTGGTAGCAGTTTCCGGTTTCATCATTTTCAATGTTACATCGGCAGAAACGATACTGTCATTAAACTTTGCCAGACGATTTACTTTTTTTCGGATGAAATTTTCCAACTTTTCACTGGCTTCAAAATGAATTGAATGAATTGCAATTTCCATAAAAATCTCCTCTGTTTTTTTAAGCTCTTGGATGAGCCTGATAATACGCTTTTTTTAATTCTTCAAAAGTTATATGTGTGTAAACTTCAGTTGAGGAAAGGCTTGCGTGGCCTAATAACTCTTTGACGGCGCTCAAATCCGCCCCGTTATTCAACATACTTGTTGCAAAAGTGTGCCTCAACACATGAGGGCTTTTTTTTGATAAATTTCGAATTCTGGACAATCGTTTGTTTACGATACCATATATAATGGAGTTGGATAAAGCCCTGCCGTTTTTCCGGACAAAAAAGAAATTACCCTCCGGCGATTCTATTGTTTCACTCCTTATGTTAATATAAGACTGTAAAACATCCATCAAAGTATCGGCAAACGGAATGATGCGTTGCTTGTTTCTTTTCCCTGTTACTTTTATCGTTTTGGCTTGAATATCAACATCGCCGTTTTTCAATCCAGCCAATTCGGCACAGCGAATACCAGTTGTGTAAAAAACGTCTAAAATGGCTTTATCGCGTTCTCCTTCAAAAGCGTCTTCGTTGTCCAAATCCAAAAGTAACTCTTTCATATCCGAATCTTTAACAAAATGGGGCAACGATTTTTCAGCCTTGGGTCCCCGAATGTTTTTGACCGGATTGGTTTCAATATACTCGTTCTTGCACAGATATCTAAAAAATGATTTCAAAGAACTTAATTTCCGACTCACAGACAACGGAGAGTAATCGTCATTCATCAATGAAACCACCCACCGCCGAATCCATACGTCATCAATCTTTTCCGGCTGAAATACAGCATCAACAGAATTGCCGAATACAAACTCTTTAAATTGGCGCAAATCATTTTTATAGGATTCAACCGTATGAACGGAATAATTTTTCTCATACTGTAAATACTGTAAAAATAATTTTATCACCATATTTTTCTATTTTATGGACACAAAAATAAAAAGAATAATGAATCACCAAAATCTTTACCAAGAAAAACAGGATTAATTATTCTTCAGCCTGATGTAATTTTTGAACGTAAACGGCGTGAATCTTTTGTTTTCTTTTTTCAACAGACGGTTTGGAGAAAGCTTGTCTTTTACGCAACTCTTTAGTCACACCGGTCTTTTCAAATTTTCTTTTGAATTTTTTTAAGGCGCGTTCGATGTTTTCGCCTTCCTTTAATGGAACAATAATCATAAATTTTACTTGACAATTAATTTTAAAATGTTGATCCTATATTTCAGGCGACAAATGTAATGGAAAGTTTTGCAATAAAAAAATATTTTGAATTATTTTTTTATTTTGTTGAATTTTCTCATAAAATTAGAACATTTTAACCACAGGGCCAACGCATTTAATTTTTAAGTAAATCAATAAGGGAGTCCTTGTTCCAAGTCACCTTGAGTCTTTATAGTACGTAAAGATCCCTTACAATGGTTTTTATTTGAGCAGGTTTGGCGCTATCTTTTCTGACAATAGCAAAATTCTCGGTAGCATGCCTTGCTCGGTTTCGTTGCTCATCTTCTATTTTTACCAGCGTAAATTTGTTGACGGCATGGTCGTATGAATTATATCAAATTCATATCCGGCTAAATTACCGATATTGAAATGTATTTTTGCCGATACGCCTATTTCTCCAGAAATACATGGTTGGCATTGGTTGTCAAAATATCCGCAAAAGCGGAAAGAGAGGGATTCGAACCCCCGGTACGTTGCCGTACAACAGTTTTCAAGACTGCCGGTTTAAACCGCTCACCCATCTTTCCATTGAAGGCGCAAAGGTATATGATTTTTCACCGGTTTCAAAAAATGATTCGAATTATTTGCCAATAACATTTTAATATCATACATTTGTCTTTTATAACTCAATTAATTAAAATTCATTATGAACAGGTTATTTTTACTGATTTGCTTTTTTTTATGTTCGGTCGTTGTTGTATCCGGACAGGATGTTAAGTTGCCCGATCCCGTTAAAACCGGAGGGATACCGTTGAAGGACGCTTTAAGTAAACGTCAGTCCGTCAGGGCCTATTCGGACAAGGAATTGAGCACTCAAACGCTCTCCGATTTGCTTTGGGCGGCATACGGGTTTAACCGCGCCGACAAGCGGGTAGCGCCGTCGTCGCAAAACCGGCAGGAGATTGATTTGTACGTTGTTATTAAGGAAGGGATCTACCTGTATGACGCCAAAACCAATCAATTGCTGCTCCGCGCCAAAGGGGACCACCGGAAGGACGCCGGCTCGCAGGATTTTGTCGCCAATACGCCCCTGAACGTGCTTTATATCGCCAATTTAGACAAAGCGTCCAACCGTGATGCCGCTTGTATGGACTGTGGTTTTATTTCGCAGAATATCTACCTGTTTTGTGCTTCCGAAGGATTAGCAAGCGTAGTGAGGGGAAGTTTCGGCAAAGACAAATTGCATAAAATCCTTCAATTAACGGGAAAACAGGAAGTATTGCTGGCTCAAACCGTAGGATTTGCAAAATAAGCCGCTGTTGCCATGAAACACACCGTCCTCTACGGTATCCTGATATTATTGTTGACGGTATGTTTTCTAATGGTTCTCTTTACGGGTAACCTGTTGATTCCTTTACGGGAAATCCTGTGTATCCTGTTGACGGGAGAGAGCGCTACCGACGAGTGGGTGACCGTTGTTCGCGAGTTTCGCCTGCCTAAAGCCTTGACGGCGGTACTGTCGGGATGTGCATTAAGCGTGAGCGGGTTACAGATGCAAACCGTGTTTCGGAATCCTTTAGCAGGCCCTTTCGTATTGGGCATCAGCGCCGGATCAACACTGGGGGTGGCCTTAGTGTTGATGGGCGTGGCAGCAGCGGGATTTGCCGGTGCAATCGGGAACTGGACTGTCGTCCTCGCTTCGTTTTTGGGAGCAGGAGGGGTGTTGTTTCTGATTTTCTCCGTATCATTGCGTATTCGCGACGTGATGACCATACTGATTCTCGGTATCATGTTCGGAAGCATCACCTCGTCCCTGATCAACGTATTGCAGTTTTTCAGCAATGAAAATCTGTTGAAAGCCTTTACCGTGTGGACGATGGGCAGCCTCCAGTCCGTTACCGGTTCGCAGCTGAAAGTAATGATTCCTTGCATACTTGCGGGGCTGCTGGTGTCGTTGCTGAATGTTAAAAACCTGAATGCGCTGCTGCTGGGGGAGAATTATGCGCGAAGCCTTGGCGTAAATGTTACCGTTTCACGTTTATGGATCTTTTTCAGTACGGGAATTTTGGCGGGAAGCGTTACCGCATTTTGCGGGCCGATAGGATTTATCGGCATTGCGGTGCCTCATATCTGTCGGATGCTGTTTCGTACAGCCGATCAGCGTACCCTGTTCTTTGCCTGCATACCGACAGGCGCTGTTGTGATGCTGGTCAGCGACCTGCTTTCAACGCTTCCGGGCAACGGCGCCGTACTGCCCGTCAATTCGGTAACGGCTTTTATCGGTATCCCCGTTATCATCTGGATCATTGTTCGGAACCATAAAATATCGTCCCTGATTTAGGGACGCGAAACGAACAGACGATAATGGATACTACTTATTCCGTAATAATACCTCAAGCAAATAGAGACAAATGAGGCTAAATCTTTTTTTTGAAGACGCTATTCGTAATTCTCCCTTGTGTTTTCACGTTCAATGTACCCTCTTCGCTGTGACGTGGATAACGGCAGTTTCCCGACTTGCCGCAAAGCAAAAGTTTTGCCTTTCCCCGGGCATGTTCTACGGATTTGTCAAAACCGGGGCGTTCTATCCTTACGGACTAAACTTTTTTTGTGGCAACATGAAAAAAAAGTTTAGCCAAAACCTTTTGACAGTTGCCGGAGTGAAAATGACTTGATCACCACTGTTAGTGGCCGTTGGTACCCTATTTATAGAAAACTCCGCTTTCAAAATCAATTCGTTCCATTTTAGAAATACAGTTCATTGTAACTTTTTTCCGGCTTTTGCGTATTGATAAAAAAAAACACATGAAGTAAAAAAACAGGAATAAAAGAGTAGAAATAAAAATAGATAAAAGTAGAAAAAAATAGAAATAAAATCATGAAAAATAAAAGTTTTTTTAGTATAATTTTAGGTCTGGTGGCCGCAGGAGGCATTTCGCTTGCTCAAGCTCCGCCGGAATCTGTTGAACTGGTAACAGGCAAAAATCACTATCAGCACGGGCACAATGCCGCATTTCCTTCGACAGGGAATAAAGATACTCCGCGCGAAGACAAGGACTCCGTGATGATCGCTTCTACCATGCATTATTTTGTACTGCCTGCCGAGGATTTCAACAGCGCGTACTACTCTGGCGCTGCCGCAGCACAGCCGCCATGGACGAACACCAATGAGACCAAGTCGCAATTTGTGTGGAAGCTTAAAAATTCATTCGGAACGCCGGCAGCGGTAAATCAGAATAGCACCGGTACGTCGCCTCATGTGACGGTACAGTGGTCGGCTATCGGAGAAGTGGAACTCAAACTCGTTGAGGAACCGAAAGAGTACAAGGGGATAACCCTGTCCTCTGTGGTATGTCCCAGCGATACGGTACGCATTCCGGTAATCGTGATTCACCAGCCGAGCGTTAAATTCGGGCAGGTAAACAGTACCTATACCGACAGCAAATGCGTTGATGACCCCAATACCAACATCAAATTGCCGCTGATACCGGCTACCGTTACCGGTAATTTCGGCGCCAACATCAGCGACGCCGACGAGGTGACCATCTCATACACCATTTCCAAAAACGGCGCTACCGCAACGCCTGCAACCGCTACCTTCCCCAACTTGCGGGTGGCTTCTAAAGATTGGGAGATACCCGTAACGGACTGGGGGAAGTACGAGGTCACCATCACGGCAATTACCGACAGGATCGCCCAGAAATGCAACATCACTACCACTTCCGACGCCCATATCGGGACAAGCGCCGAAAGAACCTTTACCTATCTGGTGGTGCCCAAGCCGGTTCCCGGTCCGCGCTACCATATTCCCAATCGTTATTAATCACATAAAACAGCAAAAACATGAAAATTCAAAAAACATCCCATTATTTGATATGGCCTGAACGCCGGCGTTCAGGCCATACGCGACGCTGGCTGACGGGCGTTGGCCTTCTGTTATCGGCTCACTTGCTGTTCGGGCAGGCGGTTCAATATCCGCCGGAAACGCTGACCATCAACGGAAAAGCGGGCTATTACCGCCACGGTTCCAACAGCACTTCTCCGGCAAGTACTAATCTATCGGTGGAAGTACGCGATTCGGTAACGATCACCTCTCTTATGACCTATTTCGTGTTGCCCGCCATAGAATTAAGCCCCGACTGGTACAATAGCGACAAAAGTATCAAGGACGTCAAAGATATCTCCAACTTAAAGTCTCAATTCTCATGGTCGGTGAAAAACGGTTCAGGAGTTTCGGCGTATAATAACACTTCTTCCTATGACAGTGACAGCGCCTTATTCACCGTAAGATGGACGACGTTGGGTATTGACTCGCTGAAAGTTAAAGAAATACCCACCAAAACACTGGGTTGTGTCGCTAAAAATACGGTAATTCCGGTGGTCGTCATTGCAAAACCCACCTTTGATTTCCAAGCGGGTACCGGTGGTGTGCCCTATTCGGAAACACAGTGCCACACTCAGGCAGATGTCACTGCCGGCGTGTCGTTTAATTTCCCTCACAATGCGATCTCCTCTTCAAGCCAGTTGTGGATAGACTATACAGTGGACCATAGTAAAAATGGTGTCACCATCTCCACTACTCCTTATGTCGCCCGGCCGGTAGAAAGCCTCGCCGCCCTCAAATTCACCGATTACGGCGAATATACCATACATGTGACAAAGGTTACCGACCGTGTGTCGCGAAAATCGGGAGTGAACGGCGTTATTGACACAAACACCTATTTGTTTGACTTTATCTTGGTTGAGCAGGTCAATACAGGCCCTGTCTACCGGATACCGAATAAATATGATTAAATATCAGAATTTAAAGCCTTTAAAAATAGAGGTGTAAATCTTTAATAAAGCGGAACCCTGACGGCGGCTGAAAAGCCCTGTCAGGGACGGAAAACACAGACAAATAAAATGAAATAAACATAAACTAAAATAAACATAAAATAACATAAACATAAATAAATAAAGTAGATTAAAATAAACATTAATATTTAAAACGTAAAACAATGAAACAGACAAAAAGAATATGGAAAACAGGGATGATAGCGGTCGCTTCGGCATGGTCGATGAGCGCATGGTCGCAGCCTACTCTTCCCGGGGATTATGTAACATTCCAAAAAACGGGCGAAACAGTTGACACCGTTACCGTGGGCAGCCGGATGGCATATCGCGTGAAGGGCGATCCTGT
>JAIRKG010000007.1 GCA_031260235.1 Dysgonamonadaceae bacterium
AAACTTAACCTGCTTACCGAAGGTTTTTTAGGTTATGCCGAATTACAGGCATTGGAACAAAAACCAATGACAATGAACGATTGGAAAAACTTTTTAGACCGGCAACTTCGCATGTTGAACAAAGATATTTTAACCGACAAAGGAAAAATATCTCACCAGCAGGCGATAGAGAAAGCCGAAAAGGAATTTAAGATTTACCGCCAAAGAGAAATGCGGCAATTGGAAAGTGATTTCGATCGCGCCGTAAAACAATTCACACAAAAATTAGAAAACGATGGCAACAACAGATGAAAAACTCGCCCAAGTCTTCCATTTCGACCTCTACGGCAAACGCGAAGAAAAATATAATTTTCTAAACGAAAACACTTTGTCGTCAATTGATTGGCTGGGAATCCAACCTGCTGCTCCAAATTATTTCTTTGTTCCAAAAGATTTTTCATTGCAAACTGAATACGAAAAGGGTTTCAAAATCAATGAACTGTTCAATATGAGTGGCGTGGGTATTTGTTCTAAAAGAGACGGAACTGCATTTCAATTTGAAAAACACAAAATAGAGTCGATTTTGAATGATTTTAAGAATCTGAAAGTTGAGCAATTAAAACAAAAATACGACACAGAAAAATCTGAAAGTCGAGATAAACAAACTGTTCTTGCTAAAAATAACGTATTGAATTTCGGAATAAAACAAGAATATATCCAAAAAGCCTCTTACAGACCTTTTGATATACGATGGACTTATTTCACTGAAAAATCCAAAGGCTTTTTGGCTTACCCTGTTTACAATCTAATGCAACATTTCACGAAAGGTGAAAATATTGGATTGGTTATTGCAAAACAATGCGATAGCGATTGGCGGTATGTTTTTATTACGGAAAATATTGCCGATTTGAATTTAACGGCAACAGCTGCAAAATTTGGCGGCGGATATATTTTTCCCCTTTACCAATGGAAAACCTTTACAAACAGCCAACAGCCAACAGCCCAAAAAACGATAGAAACAGTCAATCTAAACAAAACGGTTGCAGACAAAATAAGTAAAATAACAGGATTGCAATTTATGCAATTAAACACTGAAATTTTAGATTTCGACGCTTATGCAGGCGAAGTTTATGTGAAAACCAAACATACCGAGAAACTCTTCGATTATATTTACGCTGTCCTTCATTCGCCATCATACCGCGAGCGTTACAAAGAATTTCTGAAAATAGATTTTCCACGCATACCTTATCCCGAAAATGTTGAACAGTTTGAACGTCTGGCAGCGATTGGCGAACGTTTGCGGAAATTGCATTTGATGGAAGATGTAGCAGTATCGCAAAATACCGCAAATTTTCCAATTTCGGGCACAAACAAAATAGAAAATTCATTTCCGGAAAAAAGCAACGATTACAGAGATAACAAGGTTTGGATAAACAACACCCAATATTTCGACAATGTTCCGCAGGCGGCATGGGAGTTTTACATTGGCGGCTACCAGCCCGCACAAAAATGGCTCAAAGACCGCAAAGGACGAAAATTAGATTATGACGATGTGCAGCATTATCAGAAAATGATTGCTGTTTTGTGCGAAACGGAACGGATAATGAAGGAAATTTCTATGCTTTTGTTACGAGGCTAACTGAAACGCCCTTTTCGCGAGCCGTTGAACGTCATACATCCGAACGGTTGAACGCCATTCATCCGCTCGGTTGAATGCCATACATCCGAACGGTTGAACGTCATACATCCGGTCGGTTGAACAACCGTCAACTGTCGCTTGAGTTTTTATCGGCAGTTTATACTCAATGGTACGGGCGGTTTTGAAACGACGAAAAACTTGCTCAAGGCAAGAATGGCTGAAAGACTTAAAAGACATAACCATAACAGATTACAAGAAATCTGTCCACGTAATTCGTAATTGATATGAGTGATATTATTCATTTACTGTCCGACTCAATCGCTAATCAAATAGCAGCCGGAGAAGTTATCCAGCGGCCGGCTTCCGTAGTAAAAGAGTTGCTGGAAAACGCAATAGATGCAGGCGCGACGTCGGTTCAACTGCTCGTCAAAGATGCGGGGCGCACTTTAATTCAGGTTTCCGATAACGGCAAAGGCATGTCGGAGACTGACGCGCGAATGGCTTTTGAACGCCACGCAACCTCAAAAATCACCACCGCCGACGATTTATTTTCCTTACAGACAATGGGTTTTCGCGGCGAAGCGCTCGCCTCGATTGTTGCCGTCGCCCAAGTGGAATTGAAAACTGCACGGCAGGGCGATAAATCGGGAACGTTCCTGTCGATTTCTGCTTCCCAAGTGGAAAAACAGCAGGCAATTGCGGCAAATCCAGGCAGTATTTTTTCGGTGAAAAACCTGTTTTTCAATGTGCCGGCGCGGCGGAAATTCCTCAAATCGAATGATACGGAATTGAAAAATATCCTTGCCGAATTTGAACGTATCGTATTGGTTAATCCACAAATAGCCTTCGATTTCCACCACAACGAGACGGAACTTATGAACCTCCCCGTCTCTAATTTGAAGCAACGAATTCTCTGTGTTTTCGGGAAGCGGCTGGAAACGCAATTGCTGTCTGTCTGTGTCGAAACCTCTCTGGTTGTTGTCTCCGGTTTTATCGGTACGCCCGATTCCAGCAAAAAGCGGAGAAGTCTGCAATATCTTTTCGCCAACAATCGCTACATGCGGCATCCATATTTCCACAAAGCAGTGACGCACGCTTTCGAGCCGTTTATCCCGCCCGGCGAAGCGCCGAATTATTTTCTCTTTCTCTCGGTCGATCCGGGCAGTATTGACGTGAACATTCACCCGACCAAAACGGAAATCAAATTTGAAAACGAACAGGCTATCTGGATGATTATCAACGCGGCAGTGAAAGAAGCTATCGGAAAAACCAATGCGGTTCCCAGCCTTGATTTCGACCGTGAAGGCGCGATTGACATGCCTGTTTACAACAAAAAAACGGTTTTCGCCGAAACGCCGAAAATCAATCTGAACGACAATTACAATCCGTTCGGCTATCACTCCAAACCTGTCGTCGGCAACTGGGAAAAACTCTATCGTGAAGACGTTTCGAATCCGATTGGACAACCTGAACAGTCCGAAATACTTGCAGAAGAAAAGAAATCAATCCTTTCCTATAAAGGCAAATATTTGATTGTTCCGTTGAAATCGGGATTGAGCCTCATTGACCGGCGCCGTGCGCATATCCGGATTTTGTTTGACGAATATATGCGGCGGATGCGGCAAAAACAGGGTGTTTCGCAAGGCGCTCTATTTCCCGAAATCATCTTTTTTACGCCTGCTCAGGCGGATATTCTTCCTTACCTGCTTGACGATTTGGCTTATATGGGCTTCGATCTGTCCGATTTGGGCAACAACTCCTATTCAATCAACGGTGTTCCGTCCGGATTGGAATCGTCTGATACGGTTGGTATTCTGCAGGACATGATCGACAATGTTTTGGAAACCGGTTGCGAAGTACAGGATGAAATCACGGAAACGTTGGCGTTGACCCTGGCAAAAAAAGCAGCTATCCCCTATGGTAAAACGCTTTCGGAAGAAGAGGCGAATGAACTGATTGCAGGGCTTTTCGCTTCCTCTTCGCCCAATTACACGCCGGACGGAAAATTGATTGTTTTGGTACTTTCGGAAGAAGAATTGTCGAAGCGGTTTAAGTAGTGGCGATTTTTTCTTGATCAAAATCATTATCCAGACCGGCAAGATGAATGTCCATAGGTTTGTGAACAATACTTTCCACGTCGCGGAACGGCTGTTCGTTCAGCGTTTTCCAGAGCAGGTCTTTCAGAGCGGGGATACCTTTTAAGGTAAATGATGAAATAAAAACAGATGAGATATTTTCCGGCAAGTCTTCCGACAAAGCCTGTTCCAATTCATCATCCAGCATATCGGACTTTGAAATGGCTAAAACACGCTGCTTGTCCGCCAATTCCGGATTGTAATGAATTAATTCGTTCAGCAAGGTTTCATAATCTTTTTTAACGTCGCGGGAATCGGCAGGAACGAGGAAAAGCAGCACGGAATTTCGCTCAATATGCCGCAGGAATCTAAATCCCAAACCCTTTCCTTCTCCCGCACCTTCGATGATCCCTGGAATATCCGCCATCACAAACGAATGTCCGTCGCGAATGTCCACAATCCCCAAACTCGGTTCAAGCGTAGTAAACGGATAGTCGGCAATCTTGGGTTTGGCAGCCGAAACAGTGGAAAGCAAAGTTGATTTTCCGGCATTGGGAAAGCCTACTAAACCTACGTCTGCCAATAATTTCAGTTGGAAAATGATTTTTCTTTCCTGAAAAGGTTCTCCGGGTTGGGCATATCTGGGCGCCTGATTAGTTGCCGTTTTGAAGTAATTGTTTCCTTTGCCGCCGCGACCACCTTTCAACAGTGTAAATTCCTGTCCGTCGCGGCTGATATCGGTAATGAATTCGCCTGTTTCGCCGTCAAAAACGACGGTGCCAAGCGGAAGGCGGATTGTTTTATTTTCGCCGTCTTTTCCTTTGCTCATCCGTCCCGATCCGTTTTCGCCGTGGCCGGCAAGGATATGACGTTCAAATTTAAGGTGAAGTAAAGTCCAGAAATTCCGGTCGCCTTGTAGAATTACATCGCCGCCGTCGCCGCCGTCGCCGCCGTCGGGACCGCCGAAAGGAACATATTTCTCACGCCGAAAATGAGCAGAACCCCTGCCGCCCTTTCCCGAACGCGCATAAACTTTCAGATAATCTACAAAGTTGGATTCACCCATGCTTATTTATTTTGATAAACAAGCCGGTCTAAAATTTCCTTGATACTTTCAAAAACGTCTTCAACAGAGTAGCTTCCTTTTATTGTAAAAAGTTTGCCCTGCTTTTTGTAATAAGCAATTAACGGTTCGGTTTGATCCTTATAGACTTTCAGGCGGTTTTGAATTGTTTCCGGCGTATCGTCGTGGCGGTTTTGTTCTTCTCCGCGCTTCAACAGCCTTTCGATAAGGATTTTTTCTTCTACATCAAGGTTCAAAACAACGGCGATACCACCGTTGTCATCCAGTAGCTGCCCTAATGCGTTTCCCTGCGCTATTGTTCGGGGAAAACCGTCGAAAATGAAACCTTGCTTGTTTGGATTTGACTTTAAAATATCGGACAACATTTTAATTATCAAATCGTCGGGAACTAACTGTCCCGTTTCAATTAGCTTTCTGGCTAATTTCCCCAACTCGGTCTTTTTTTCTATTTCTGTCCGCAATACGTTGCCGGTAGAAATATGGGACAAATGATATTTCTCAACAATCAATTCACTTTGTGTGCCTTTTCCACAACCCGGCGCACCAAAAATAACAACATTCAACATATTTTTTCTTTTTAAACTAATCTTTTATTCTGTAAATATCCCTCAAGTTTCTTCCTAATCCGTCGTAATCCAGACCATATCCGACAATGAAGTTGTTGGGTGTTTCCAATGCGCAATAATCCGGTTTTATATCCGTCTTCAAAGCGTCGGGCCTGAAGAGCAAACAGGCAATTTTCACGGACGCAGGATTGTTGGCTTTTAATCTATTCACCAGATAAGATATGGTATGTCCCGTATCAATAATATCCTCAACAATCACCAGATGACGGTTTTCAACGTTTTCAGCAAGTTCGTGTATCTCTGTGATTGTGCCTGACGACTGCGTCCCTTCATAAGATTTCAGGTGAATAAAACCCATTTCGCAAGGAAAGTCAAGCCTTTTTATCAAATCGGAAGCAAACATAAACGCCCCCTTTAACACGCAAATCAACAGCGGTTTTTTCTCTTTCATATCTCGCGCGATGTCTTTGGACACTCTCTCAATTCCTTCCAGAATAACATTTTCAGGAAAGAAAATCTCAAACTTTTTATCTTTCAATTGGAGTCCATTCATCTTGCTATTTCTATTTTTTATTCGTGAAATACAAATTATTAAAGGGAACTTTGGCGCAATTTGTCATTCCCGCACAGGTGAAAATCCTTTTGTTTCTGCAGTCATTAATATAGGCGCAAAGATAGATAAAAATCACAGAATAATGAAATGAAAAGAAAGTATTTCAACTTTTTTGTATTTTGCGCTGTCTAATTTAATTTTCAATCTCAAACTTTTTAAATATGAAAACAATTGATGACTCTCAAATGCTCACCAAGCTCATTAATATGGATTTGAGTGGAATAAATATTGAACGCGCAGGCGTTTCTTATTTTTCGGTTGAAACGGAAGATATTATGCCTTTAATTCCAATCCGCGACCCGTTTGCTCATAAAGGTAATTTCGGTCATGCTTTGCTTGTTGCCGGAAGTCGCGGGAAAATGGGCGCCGCTGTTTTGAGTGCAAAAGCCTGTCTGCGTACCGGCGCCGGATTATTAACGGTACATATTCCGGCTTGTGGAGAAACGATTATGCAGACGGCATTTCCGGAAGCCATGACGGCAACGGACGGAAAAAATGATTATATCGCCAAATTCGTGTCAATAGACGGATATGATGCAATCGCAATTGGTCCCGGCATTGGCTTGCAGAAACAGACTGCTGCCGTTTTATACGATTTACTCAAAAATTCCCATAAACCGACGGTTATTGACGCTGACGCCCTTAATCTGTTGGCAAAAGACAAAACTTCATTGCGGCTAATTCCCCCCAATAGCATTCTTACGCCTCACCCCAAAGAATTTGACAGGCTGGCGGGAGTCTCAGCAAATTCTTACGAGCGTTTACAAAAAGCAATCCAACTGGCTGAAAATTTGAATGTTTACCTCATTTTGAAAGGCGGCCGCACAGCAATATGTACCCCACAAAAGCAATGTTATTTCAATTCCACCGGCAATCCGGGAATGGCGACTGCGGGCAGCGGCGATGTGTTGACGGGAATTATATTAGGCTTATTAGCGCAGTCTTACGCCCCTTTTGATGCTGCTATCGCGGGTGTTTTTCTGCACGGGCGTGCCGGAGATATTGCGGCCGACAAATGTTCGGAAGAAAGCATTATTGCAAGCGATGTTATAGATCATTTGGGAACCGCGTTTAAGTTTTAATTGTTTTATGGACTGACCTATAGCGGATTCCCGATATGAAGCGGCCTGATTCCCGACAGTCTTTCATCCGCCAGAACAAGATGATGAGCGATTTCTCCGGTATCTCAACTACATTGATGTGAATGAATTACCAAATACTTCGCTCCTGCGGGAGTTTGTCGGAGGAAGCAGTTTTCGGGATTAGCGTTTTTCTTTAATTCGTGCTTTCTTCCCGGTAAGTTTACGCAAATAATACAGTTTGGCGCGGCGAACTTTACCTACTTTATTCAAAACAATACTGTCGATAAACGGCGAATTTAATGGAAAAATACGTTCAACGCCAATGTTATCAGATGTTTTTCTAACGGTAAAGCGTTTCTGGTCGCCGTGCCCTGCAATCTTAATGACTACTCCGCGATACTGCTGGATACGTTCTTTGTTTCCTTCTTTAATCCGGTAAGCAACCGTAACGGTGTCACCACTCTTGAATTTGGGAAATTCCTGTTCTTTCGGGTTTGCAAAAGCCTGTTCTGCAACTTTAATTAAATCCATGATTAAGTTTTTTAATAGTTTTACAAAACCAAACGCAACATTCGCGAGCCACTCTTTTTCTCGCCAGAGGTTACGTAAAGCGTGGACAAAGGTAGCGTTTTTTTATTGAATAAACCAAATTTATTAGAATTTGTCAGTGTATAGCAGGATCACTATTGAGGATCACTACCGATGCAAGGGTAGTTCCGGTAGATCTTCATCATTTTTATAGCCGCAACGGCACATTCAGATCCTTTGTTTCCATACTTTCCGCCGGCACGGTCGATGGCTTGCTGTAAATTGTCGGTCGTCAACAATCCGAAAATACACGGGATGTCTCCTTGTGCATTCAACGCGGCAAACCCTTGTGTAACGCCTGCGCAAACATAATCGAAATGAGGCGTTTCTCCCCGTATCACGCAACCCAAACCAATTACCGCATCAAGCGGCTTAACGAGTTGTTTATGATGGGTTACGATACGCGATGCCGCATAAACGAGTTCAAAACTTCCGGGAACACTTATGGATTTAATGTTTTCGGGTTGAGCGCCATACTTAATTAAAGTGTTGCGTGCGCCTTCTTCGAGTTTCTTCGTTATATCGGAATTCCATTCCGAAACGATAATAGCAAAATGCATTCCGCGCGCATCGGGAACGGTTTCCGGATTAAAGTTCTGTGCTGTTGTCATAATTTTGTTTATTTTATTTTTATTATTTATGAAAATTTGTTTTCTGTAAATGATTG
>JAIRKG010000060.1 GCA_031260235.1 Dysgonamonadaceae bacterium
GGGGTATATCAAAAATAACTTGTATCTTTGCAATGAAAATGCTAACAATATCCCATTGGATAATTCTAAAAATTAATATAAGATACTATGCAGGATATTTTTTATCGGTTAATTTCGCAATCTCTTGCGATTTCCGAAAAACAGGTTACGAGAACTGTCGAACTGTTGGAAGATGGCGCTACAATTCCTTTCATTAGCCGTTACCGGAAAGAGGCGACCGGCGGATTGGACGAGGTGAAGATTGGAAAAATCAAACAGTTATACGAAAAGTATATTGAATTGGGTAAGCGGAAGGAAACGGTTATCAATTCTATTAAGGAGCAGGAAAAAATGACGCCCGAACTGCAATCCCGCATCGAAAACACATGGGATGCAATCAAACTGGAAGATATTTACCTGCCCTATAAACCCAAAAGGCAAACCAAAGCGGAAGTCGCCCGCAAAAGAGGTCTGGAACCGCTGGCAAAAATCTTAATGGCGCAGTATGATTCCGGTATTTACGAAAAGGCAAAATCTTTTATAACCGAAGACGTAAAAGACGCAGACGAGGCTTTGCAGGGCGCTAGCGACATCATCGCCGAATGGGTCAGCGAAAACGAAGCCGCTCGTAATTCCGTGCGAAATATTTTCCGGATGGAAGCGGTAATCTCGTCTAAACTGATTAAGGGGAAAGAAGAAGCAGGCGCAAAATACAGAGACTATTTCGATTATAGCGAGCCGCTTGCCAAATGTTCGTCTCACCGGCTTTTGGCAATGCGGCGCGGGGAAGCGGAAGGCATACTCAGGGTGAGTATTTCACCCAACGATGAAAACTGTTTGAAACCGTTGAAACGCCGCTTTGTGAAAGGGAGAAACGAATTGTGCGAACGGGTTGAAATTGCCGTGAAAGACGGATACAAACGCTTGTTGAAGCCGTCCGTCGAATCGGAATTTGCCGCCCTGTCGAAAGAAAAAGCCGATGCACAGGCAATCAAAGTCTTTGCCGAAAACTTGAAACAGTTGCTCCTGGCGCCGCCGTTGGGACAGAAACGGGTGATGGGTATAGACCCCGGATTCCGCACCGGTTGCAAACTTGTCTGCCTGGATGCGCAGGGAAATTTGCTGCACAACGAAACCATATATCCGCACCCGCCCCAGAAAGAACGTTCCCAGTCGCGAGCCAAATTAATATCTCTGGTAAGCGCCTATTCCATCGACGCGATTGCCGTCGGCAACGGAACCGCCGGACGGGAAACGGAAGAAATAATCAGCAATATTCCTTTCGACAAAGACATACAGGTTTTCTCAGTCAGCGAAGACGGAGCATCGATTTATTCGGCTTCCGAGATTGCGCGGGACGAATTTCCCGATTACGACGTAACGGTTCGCGGCGCGGTCAGCATCGGGCGACGCCTGATGGATCCTTTGGCAGAGTTGGTAAAAATTGATCCGAAGTCCATCGGGGTTGGGCAATATCAACACGACGTAAATCAGGCGGAACTGAAGAATTCTTTGAATCAGACGGTTGAGAATTGCGTGAACAAAGTAGGCGTGAACCTGAATACGGCAAGCAAGCATTTGCTGACTTATGTTTCCGGTCTGGGGCAGTCCCTGGCGCAGAATATAGTGGATTACAGGACGAAAAACGGCGTATTCAAATCGCGCAAAGAACTTCTGCAAGTCCCCCGTTTGGGAGAAAAAGCATTTGAGCAGGCGGCGGGCTTCCTGCGGATTACCGGTGCGGAAAATCCGCTGGATAATTCAGCCGTTCACCCGGAAAGTTATCCGGTTGTAGAGGCGATGGCAAAAGATTTGAATTGCACGGTTGCCGATTTGATTCGGGATAAAGACTTGCGAAGCCAACTAAAATTAGAGAAATATGTTACGGAAACAACCGGTATGCCGACCCTTTCGGATATTATGGAGGAATTGGACAAGCCGGGGCGTGACCCGAGGGAAAGCGTCAAAGTGTTTGAGTTCGACCCTGAAGTACGCACAATCGAAGATTTGCGGGAAGGGCAGATGTTGCCGGGAATCATCAGCAACATCACCAATTTCGGCTGCTTTGTCGATATTGGTATCAAAGAAAAGGGGCTTGTTCACGTTTCCAACATGGCGAATCGCTACGTTTCCGATCCTAATGAAGTCGTGTCGCTGCATCAACAAGTGCGGGTGAAAGTGCTGGGGATCGACTTGGAACGCAAGCGGATACAGTTGAGTTTGCGGGAAAATTAGATTTTTTGGAAATAAGTATAAACATTTAGTATTTTATGAATAACGATATCCAACTCCGCCGGATTGCAGTACAGAAACTACTTGCCGAGGCGGGCGGCGACGCTTGCCTGATTTCTACAGGCATTCATATTTATTACCTTACCGGGCGAATATTTACAGGCTACCTGTATCTTCCGGCAGAAGGCAGTCCGGTTTATTTTGTCCGGCGTCCCGTTGATTACAGCGGCGAGCACACGGTTTTTATCCGCAAGCCGGAAGATATTCCCCCTGTAATTAAGGAAAGGAATATGCATCTGCCGGAAACCCTTTTCATGGAGGAAGACCAAATTTCATACGGGGAATATCTCCGCCTGAAGCAGGCGTTTAACCCTGCGTATACGGGCAATGCAAGCGCTGTTTTGCGGAAAGCGCGGATGATAAAAACGCCGTGGGAAATCGAGCAGTTCCGCAGTTCCGCCGCGAAACATGCTGCGGCTTATAGCGAGATTCCATCCGTGTTCGGAAAAGGAATGACGGACATTACGTTTCAAATCGAAATCGAACGGATTATGCGTCGGCACGGATCGCTTGGAATCTTCAGGGTTAACGGGAGGAATATGGATATTTTTATGGGAAGCGTGCTGACAGGGAACAACGCCGCAAAACCCTCGCCGTTTGATTTCGCACTCGGCGGCGCGGGGATTCACCCTGCGATCCCGATTGGTGCAAGCGGCGAAACGATTCGGGAAGGGAATGTCGTGATGGTCGATATGGCAGGGAATTTCACCGCCTATCTTTCCGACATGACGCGCGTTTTTGCGTACGGCAAACCCAAAGAAGAAGTTTATCGTGCACATCAACTTTCAATCGACATGCACAACCGGTTAATGAACGAAGTAAAGCCCGGAACAGGTTGCGCCGAGATTTTTGCATGGTCGGTGCAAATGGCGGCAGATGCGGGATTTGCCGCCGGTTTCATGGGAACAACACAGCAGGCGAAATTTGTCGGACACGGCGTTGGGATTGAAATCAACGAGATGCCGGTTTTGACGCCGCGCTCGAAAGACGTTTTGCTGCCGGGCATGGTTTTCGCCTATGAACCAAAATTTGTGTTGCGGGAAAACGGTGCGGCAGGAATTGAAAATACGTATCTTGTTACGAATTCGGGGATTGAGAAACTGACTGTTTTTGAGGAAAATATCATTGATCTTATCTAATTGGCGGATTAATTCCGTTTAGGAAGGCTTAATCGAGTTTAAGAAGACAAAAAACGAGTTAGGCTTTGCGACCCTACCTCGTCATTGCGAGCGAAGCGAAGCAATCCAGGAATTGTAATGACGCAGCGGGGGGCCTGGATTGCCACGCCGCTATCGCGCCTCGCAATGACGCTTTTTTCTTCAAATATATTTGCAATTTAAAAAATGATGGCTATCCTTGCAAGCAAATTAATAAACACTTATTTAATATATTATAAATATGAAACAAAAAATTTACTTAACAGCAGCAGTATGCCTGCTTTGCCTTTCGCAGGCGCAGGCACGGACAGATTACAACATTAATGCCCCTCAACCCTACGACGCCGTCATAATTAAGACTAACGGAGAGGACAGGATATCCGGCGACGGCACGCCGACAACCAACACCATTAAGGTAAATTCAGGCGTTGTTGCCGACATTATACTGGAAAATGTAAACATCGAGACCTACAGTGATAACTACTGGTGCGCTTTCGACATGGCAGGTGCAACCGTCACGCTGCGCCTTGCCGGCACTAACACCATTAAATCAGGCCATAACTACGCAGGTCTGCATGTCCCCGCAGGCTCTACGTTGAAAATAACAAGCATCTCCGGCGACGGTTCTACGGACGGGTCGCTGAACGTCACAAGCGGTAGCGACGTCCGCACCAAGAACCAAGGATTGCTCTCTCACGGCGCGGGCATCGGTGGCGGAAATGGCAGTATAAGAACCCCAACAACAATCACAGGCTCGCCCGTTATCTTTGCAAGCGCTATTAACGGGACGCCTTCAAACCCGAGAAATGGCATTATCACCAAAGGCGACGTAAACATAAACCCGTTAAATAAAACGATTACCCTGAATAGCGATTTCATAGTTCCCGAAAATGCTTTACTCACCCTTCCGGAGGACTGGATGCTCGATACAAACGGTAAACTGTTTATAATCGGCAGAGTTGTCATGAGTGCTGCCGCATCGCCGGCCGTAGAGGATATTTCGACGACTGTTGATGAAGCCTCGCCCATAACCGTCAGATTCTACAATAAAATTCTGTCTATAAATTCGCCGGTAGCCGAACAGATAGAAGTTTACTCCATGTCCGGAAACCCGCTCTTCAAAGCAAGCAAGCCGGCAGGCAAAGCGTTCTTCACCATTCCCAATCCCGAATGGGTATTGATTGTCCGGGGCAGTTCGGGATGGGTCAAAAGCATAATAGCGGACTAAACTTATAGCAAGTAACTTTCTCTTAAACCCGGCAGGTCATCACGACTTGCCGGGTTTTTTGTTGGCGCGTCATTGCGAGCCGCGAAGCGGCGAAGCAATCCAGCCGGCACTCTAAGGAGGGTTGATCCGGCACCCAAGAGTGCACAGCGCCGTTAAGATTTTATAAAGTGGATTGCTTCGCTTCGGGTGACGAGGTGAGGCAACAAAACCGCAGTCGTCATTGCGAGGCGAAGCCGAAGCAATCCAGGAATTGCAATGACGCAGCGGGGTTTTTCTCTGGATTGCCACGCCGCTATCGCGGCTCGCAATGACGTGTACGGTGCAAAGACGGGGTGGAGAGCAATGACGAGGTGCGAGGCGGGCTATCAGAAATTTCGTGCAATTGCCTCTGCAATATCCATCAATTCTTCCGGAGAAAATTTTTGCCTTTTATTTGAGAAATTCATATCGGATTCTTGGTTAATTGGAATCAAATGAATGTGGGCGTGCGGCACTTCCAGTCCGATAACCGTCACCCCTATCCTCTTACACGGAACGGCTTTTTGTATGGCTTTCGCCACCTTTTTTGAAAAGACAAACAAATCTCCGGCCGTCCGATCGTCTAAATCATA
>JAIRKG010000019.1 GCA_031260235.1 Dysgonamonadaceae bacterium
CGCTAAAAAAACTGTTCTGGAGGAAACAAGCGCACATGACCAACTCGCCATTAAGTTTGTCATAGACATGGAAACAAACCGGTTCAACGAAACGGTTACGGAGTACGGCACGTTCAAAATCGCAGGGCACAACCTGAAGATTGCGGGAACAGACCCGTCTGTAGGCATTGAATTTCTCAGCCTCGAAGACCTGGACTGTGTTTACAGGGTAGAAAGCAGGCACATAGCCGTCAACAATCCTTCGGAACTCGTGTTCACCGCTCCGTGGATGGTTCTCGGCGAAGAAGTGGAAGTCCGCGTTACTACGCAGTTCACAGCCGGCGGCAAACCGCTCAAAAAGCCCCGTTCGGTTACGTTCGATAAGGCGCTGACTGTTCTTATGAATGATTTTGTAGCGAAGCCGAAAGATGATGAGGGTCGCACTCAGGGGTAGACGAGGGTCGCACTCAGGAGCAGACGAGGGTCACACTCCGGAAGGAGTGAGTACCACACTTCGGGAGGAGTGAGTGCCACACTTCGGGAGGAGTGCACAGCGCCGTTAAGATTTTATAAATGGGAAATAAATTAAGACTAACTTCATACAATGTTTTTGTCACATAGGTTAAAAAGTGTGTCCGGAGGTTTCGCGTGATGCGACGCCTCCGGTAAGTTTGATAATACGTGGCGGGTGTCGCAGTGATGCGCTGCCCGCCTTTTTTGTGTGGATTGCTTCGGGCTTCGCCTCCGGTTGACGACTGCGGATCGTTCTATGGATTTTATTAACGAATGGCACAAATAATTTGCTTTCCATACAATTTCTTACCATTTTTTGTATCTTTGTGCCTTAATTATGGAAAACAAAATAACAAATCTACTAAAAGTAAAATACCCGATCATCCAGGGTGGAATGGTCTGGTGTTGCGGTTGGCAACTCGCGTCGGCGGTGAGTAACAACGGCGGGCTGGGACTTTTGGGCGCAGGCTCAATGACTCCCGAACTGTTGCGTGAACATATCATCAAATGTAAAGCCGCTACGGACAAGCCTTTTGGCGTAAATGTTCCGCTGATTTACCGTGAAGTTGAAAAAATCATGCAAGTTATCGAGGAAGAAGGCGTGAAAACAGTTTTCAGTTCAGCCGGCAATCCGAAAACATGGACGCAACAACTGAAAGATCGTGGAATAATTGTCGTACATGTCGTTTCCAGTTCCAAATTCGCGCAAAAAGCGGAAGAAGCCGGCGTGGACGCTATTGTTGCCGAAGGTTTTGAAGCAGGAGGCCACAACGGAAAAGAGGAAACAACCACTATGACGCTGATTCCACAAGTGAGAAGAGCAACAAACTTACCCTTAATCGCTGCCGGAGGCATTGCTACGGGAGCCGGATTGCTTGCTGCAATGAGCCTTGGCGCCGACGGCGTACAAATCGGTACGCGGTTTGCCCTTTCGGAAGAAAGTTCCGCCGATTTTTCATTCAAAAAACGATGCGTCGAATTGCAGGAAGGAGATACCCTGTTGGCTTTGAAAAAATTATCTCCCACCCGCATGGTTAAAAACCCTTTCTTCGACAAGGTGAAAGAAGCGGAAGACCGAGGCGCATCGGCTGAAGAACTGCTGCAACTGTTAGGAAGCGGCCGTTCCAAACTCGGTATCTTTGAAGGCAACTTGACGGAAGGCGAACTCGAAATCGGACAAATTGCGTCGCTGATTGACCGAATTGAGCCGGTAAAAACGATTATGAAACAAATTGTTGACGAATATAATCGCTCGCTAAGCCTTCTCTCTCCTATACAGATTTCGTGAAAGACATTAATCATGCAATTGAACGAAAAAATATTCATTGCCGGACATAACGGTTTGGTTGGTTCTGCAATATTGAAAACCTTACAATCAAGAGGTTATACTAATTTTCTATTGAGAAATCATCAAGAATTAGATTTGACGGAACAACAGGCCGTATTTAGTTTTTTTGAAAAAGAAAAACCGGCTTATGTAATTCTTGCCGCCGCAAAAGTGGGTGGGATTGCCGCAAACAATACCTATCGCGGACAGTTTATTTACGAAAATCTCCAGATTCAAAACAATGTAATTCATGCTTCCTGGTTGAACGGCGTAAAAAAATTGCTGTTTTTAGGTTCTACATGTATCTATCCGCGCGAGACTTCTCAACCGATACCGGAAAACTGTTTATTGGCTTCGCCCCTGGAATATACGAATGAGCCTTACGCGATTGCCAAAATTGCAGGTATCAAACTTTGCGAAAATTATAATCTTCAATACGGTACGAATTTTATTGCCGTCATGCCTACAAATTTATATGGGCCTAACGATAATTTCGATTTGGAGAAATCGCATGTTTTGCCGGCGCTTTTGCGGAAAATTTATTTGGCAAAAAGCCTGATGAATGGTGATTGGAGCGCTATTCAAGCGGATTTAAATAAATTACCCGTCGAAGGAATTGACGGAAATGCAAGTGAAAACGCAATTATCGCCAAATTAGAGAAATACGGCATACGGAAAAACAGTGTGGAAATTTGGGGAACAGGACGGCCAATGCGCGAATTTTTATGGAGCGAAGAAATGGCAGACGCTTGTGTTTTTATTATGGAAAACGTTGGTTTTGAGGATTTAAAACCGCAAGGGAAAGAAATTCGGAACACACATATTAATATAGGAACCGGAAAAGAAATTTCTATTCGCGACTTAGCAGTATTAATTGCCGAAAAAGTCGGCTATCGGGGCAAATTTGTTTTCAATGCCGCTAAACCCGATGGTACAATGCGAAAATTGACAGATCCTTCCAGATTACACCAATTGGGTTGGAAGCATACAATTGATATTGAGGAAGGCGTTGGAAAATTGGTTGAATGGTATTTATCAATTGAGAATATAAGAGAACGTTAAAAATTTATGATATGGGGAAAATTGCTTTACTGACAGGAGTTACGGGGCAGGACGGGGCTTATTTGTCGGAATACCTGATAAAAAAAGGATATACGGTACATGGAATAAAGCGGCGGGCTTCATTATTTAATACGGACAGAATTGATCATTTATATCAGGACCCTCACCAGGAAACCCGGAATTTGATTTTACATTACGGAGATATGACCGATTCGATGAATATAACCCGAATAATCGGAGATGTTCAGCCGAATGAAATTTATAATTTGGCTGCCCAAAGCCACGTAAAGGTCAGTTTCGACACACCGGAATACACGGCTAATGTGGATGGATTAGGCACTTTGCGCATTTTGGAGGCTGTGCGCCTGTTGCGACTGACGGAGAAGACACGGATTTATCAGGCTTCTACATCGGAGCTGTATGGATTGGTTCAGGAAGTTCCTCAAAAAGAAACTACGCCGTTCTATCCGAGAAGTCCCTATGCGGTTGCCAAACTGTATGCCTACTGGATTACGGTTAATTATCGCGAAGCCTATAATATGTTTGCGTGCAACGGAATTTTGTTCAATCACGAATCGCCTTTGCGCGGGGAAACTTTTGTAACCCGGAAAGTAACGAGAGCCGTTGCCAGAATCGCCCTGGGAATGCAGAACGAAGCGTATATGGGCAATCTTTCCAGCAAGCGCGACTGGGGACATGCAAAAGATTACGTCAAAGCCATGTATCTGATTTTGCAGCAAGATACTCCCGACGATTATGTGATTGCAACGGGGATTACGACGACCATTCGCGATTTTATCGGGAAAACTTTCCGGGAAATCGGAATCGGCATTGAATTTAACGGAGAAGGCGTTAATGAAAAAGGTAAAATCGTGCAAATTGATGATAATCTGTTTGCAGAAAAAATTGGAGAATCTTATTTGGGAAACATAAAAAAAAGGATTGGAGAGGCTGTCGTCAAAGTAGATTCGAAATATTTCCGGCCTACGGAAGTAGAACTTCTTATCGGCGATGCAACGAAAGCCCGCACCAAACTTTCCTGGGAACCCGAATATGACCTGGACGCACTTATCAAAGATATGATACAAAGCGACGTCAAAGAGATGAAAAAAGAGGCCTCTTTGAAAGAGGCAGGATACAGAATTTTGAATTATTTTGAATAGAAATTTGTACTTTTTTCTTTTAAAAACAATATTTTTTAAATACATCGATGCAAATTTTATTTGTGAGTATCATTTTTATTATACCTTTGTCCCTGTAAATAATAATCATATAATTTAATAATTAAAGTAACATTTATGAAAGCAAAATTTTTTAGTATTGGTCTTGTTTTATCAAGTTTCGTATTTTTTGCGACAGCGCAGGAAACTTCTCAAAACGAAGCAGGTTATAAAACTGCTTTTAAACACAGCGGTATCGGCGAAAACTGGTTTGTCAATCTTGGCGCCGGAGGGCAGGTATTTTACGGCA
Source organism: Dysgonamonadaceae bacterium (assembly GCA_031260235.1). Lineage (GTDB taxonomy): Bacteria > Bacteroidota > Bacteroidia > Bacteroidales > Azobacteroidaceae > Azobacteroides. The sequence goes on from JAIRKG010000019.1 coordinate 4,352, forward strand.
ACAATGATGCAAAGAGCGACGTTGATTATAACGTCCGTATCTCATTGCTTCCGGAAGTATCTGTTGGGAAATGGGTTAATCCTTATTGGGCGTTTCGTTTGAAAGGACAGGGAGGCGCGCTTCGCGGATTTGAACCCGGTACAAAATTACACGTGCAGCATTACGATTATCTCAATGCCCATTTTGATGCTTTGTGGAACTTGGCAAACTATTGGGGAGCTTATTCGCCCGACAAAGTTGTCAGTTTTGGACCCTATGCCGGTTTCGGATTTGCTCATTTTGTAAAGAACA
>JAIRKG010000048.1 GCA_031260235.1 Dysgonamonadaceae bacterium
GCCTCAACCTGCGAAAGCCCAATGAAAACCGCCGACAGCAACGTAAACACATACGCCTGTATAAACGCGACCAGCAACTCGACAAAATCAATGAAAACAGTCATCACAACCGACAAAACGCTCATTCCTGCATTCATCGCAGCACCCAAACCGACCGTCACGAAAACAACGCAAGTCAATCCCAAAACAATTGCGTGACCGGCTAAAATATTGGCAAACAAACGAATCATCAATGCAAACGGTTTCGTAAACATGCCAACCACTTCTATCGCAGGCATAATCGGAACGGGTACTTTCAGCCACGCAGGCACATCAGGCCAGAAAATCTCTTTCCAATATTCTTTCGTCCCGAAACTGTTGACAACGATAAAGGTACAAATCGCCAATACACAAGTAATAGCAATATTTCCAGTCACATTAGCCCCTCCCGGAAACACAGGGATAATCCCCAGCAAGTTATTGAAAAAGATAAAGAAAAAAACCGTCAGCAAATAAGGCGTATAGCGTCTGTAATTCTTCCCGACACAAGGTTTTACCACATCATCAACAATACTCATTATCAACATCTCCATCATTGCTACAAAGCCTTTGGGCGATGCTTCTTCCACTTTCCGCCTCCGATACCAGTTCGCGCAAATCATGATTAAAATAATTAAAACCGTACTGCTCATTATCAGGGAAACAGCGTTTTTGGTCAGCGAAAAATCCAGCGGGCGAATTTCCTCGCCGGAAACATTCTTTTCGACAATCTTCCCTTTGTATTTCCCTTCGCGGGCAATGGAAAATCCCTCATACCCGGCATGTCCGTGTTCAAAACGCGAGGAAAGGAAGATGCGCCAAACGCCGTTGCTTCCACGCACAATCACCGGCAAAGGAATCGAAACCGAATGTCCTTTAATCGTCAAGATATGCCAGTCATAAGCATCGCCGACATGCTCAAGAATCAATTCGGTTACATTCAAGTCTTTCTCTGATTTGCCGATATGTTCCGCTTCGACCGGAATTTCATGAGCAAATATACTCGTCCCTGCGAACAGGAATAAGCCCAACACCATATATATCACTCTATTTTTCATCTTTTATTACTCTATTTTTCTCGCAGCAAACCAGATAAATCGTATCAAACGCTAAAAATATCAGGTACAAAGTTACGAAAATAATTATAACCCGCCGCATTTCCATTTTAACCATAAATGCATATAACATTACAAAAAAGACGGATAACAAAATCTTGCCGACTTTCAGTCCCATAAACAGATTGATTGATTGCCGGGGCGAAACGGATTTATACTTTTTATTGACGATAAAAACAGCGGCAATTTCATATAAACCCAAAAGCAGGACGCTTGCCTGACACCACCAATACGGCTCTGCTTTTACAAACAATTCGCCTCTGAAGTTGTTCAACAACAAAATCAAAGCAAGCATTAGCGAACAGGTGAGATATTCTATTTTCATCTTCTTCACATTAAGAATTTATTCTATGCAAACCGAAACCATATTCTGTTTGACTTCTGCAAATCCGCTGTTTATTTCCAGCGTATTTTCGCTATCGCCGATTTTGTAAGTCAGCATTCCTTTTTTCAAAATCGAAATAATTGGGGCATGATGATTCAAAACGGTAAACAAGCCGGCTGCACCGGGCAAAGTAACGGAGTCTGCTTCGCCGCTGTAAATGACTTTTTCGGGGGAGATTACTTCGATTTTCATTTCTTTTGGTTTTTTATTTCAATTTTTACCTTATCCGTCCCGCTAATACCTTCCCTGTCAACGGCTTCAACTGCAATCTGATGCTCACCGTCCGGAAATTTCTTAGTCTGTTTTCCCGTTTTATCAAACAGGACGTCGGGTTTAAATCCGTTTTGTTCGCTGTGAGAAAAATCCCACGCATAGAAATCAATGCCCGGTTCACTTTTAGCCTTTGCGGTAAATTCAAATTCATTTTTGTCGATGCTGTCGGCAGAAAGAGACACTTCGGGCTTTTTGCCGTAATCAACAATATCGCTGACCTTCACGAGTTTGATGATTGTACTGTTTTTATTTTTCAGACGGGCTATTTCTTCTACCGCACCTTTGCCAAATGAAAAAGCGATAATATAGCCCGCAATTTTTCCATCTTTTTTATTTTTTTCAAACAGTTTTTCGTCTTGCCGCCGAATTGCCGAAAGAAAATTATCAACAACATTTCTACCGATATTGTCGGAGCGTTTTACCTGAATAGGCGTGTTGTCCGACATTCTGCCGTCCAGCCCAAAATCGTTGCGCTGTTTGGCATTGGGTATGCCGCCGAATTTATTTATAATCCACGATTCAAACTCAAAAGCATTGGAGCTTCTTAAAATATCGTAATCATATTTTCTCAAAATCAGTTCGTATGGCTGCGAAAAAGCATCATGCTGCTTTTTAAGCCGCAAGTCGGAAACTTTTATCGCCATCGAACTCTGGTCAATCCCAATCCATTTTCTACCCAGTTTGTCGGCTACAGCAATGGTTGTTCCACCACCCACAAAGGGGTCAAGGACTGTATCTCCTTCGTTACTTGCCAACTCAATAATTCTTTCTAATAATAATTCGGGTTTTTGTGTTGGATACCCGATACGTTCTTTGGCTGATGGTGCGATGAAAGGTATTTGCCAAACATCATTTTCTCTAACGCCCTTTTCGTCAATCGTTTTATCACTCACGAGCAAAGGTTCTTCCCCTTTTTTGAAACGATGAAGTTTTCCACTTTTTTTTCTGCTCACAGAACCGTCCGTGTAATCTGTAAAAAGCGGATTAAACGTATAATTATCTGATTTTGAATACCAAAAAATCATATCGTGCAATTTTTGCAGATTATTAGATGGAGCAGTCCATCGCCGATAATGCCAAACGATTTCATTTCTAAAATTATTCCTGCCAAAAATTTTATCCAAAATCTCCACGCGGATATTTGCGCTCGCGTGCCAGTCGCAATGCAAAAACATACTGCCTGTCGGTTTCAGTTTGTCGTACATCAAACGGACACGCTCATATAGCCACCCGATATAATGCTCAATCCCGCCTTCAAAACGGTCTTCAAAGCTGCGCACTTCGCCTTCATCTCCCCAAATCACCTCGTAGGTTTTATTTGAGAAAAAAGGCGGATCAAGATAAATCAAATCAATTGAATTATCTTCAATTCCTTTCAGCGCTTCGAGATTATCGCCGAGAATCAGTTTGTTGGTAAAATCTTTATCTTCAGGCATAACTGTGTTTATTAACTTTGACTCTGTAATTTTTCCGATTTTGCTCTCGCGTCCTCAATCGTACCGACGTTCAGGAAAGCCTGTTCGGGCAAATCATCCGTTTCTCCATCCATAATCATGTTGAAACCCTTGATGGTATCTTCAATTGAAACCATTACGCCCGGCACACCGGAAAATGCTTCCGCCATAAAAAACGGCTGAGAAAGAAAACGTTGTACGCGCCGCGCCCGGTTTACGACCAGTTTATCCTCGTCGGAAAGTTCCTCCATTCCCAAAATGGCAATAATATCCTGCAATTCCTTGTAGCGCTGCAACAGTTGCTTCACACGCTGAGCCGTCCCGTAATGCGCTTCGCCCACCACATTCGGGTCGAGAATACGGGAGGTAGAACCCAAGGGATCCACCGCCGGATAAATCCCCAGTTCCGAAATTTTACGGTCAAGAACCGTTGTCGCATCCAAAAACGCAAATGTTGTTGCCGGCGCAGGGTCGGTCAAGTCGTCGGCAGGGACGTAAACCGCCTGCACAGAGGTAATCGAACCGTTTTTGGTCGAAGCAATCCGTTCCTGCATAGCGCCCATCTCCGTTGCCAAAGTCGGTTGATAACCAACCGCCGACGGCATACGTCCCAAAAGGGCGGAAACTTCCGAACCTGCCTGCGTAAACCGGAAAATATTGTCAATGAAAAAAAGTATATCGCGTCCGCCTTCCCCACCCTGGTCGCGGAAAGCCTCTGCAATAGTCAAACCCGATAAAGCCACGGAAGAACGTGCGCCGGGAGGCTCGTTCATCTGTCCAAACACCAGGGTTGCCTGCGATTTTCCCAATTCCTCGTAGTCGATTTTCGACAAATCCCACTCGCCGCGTTCCATTGCTTCCTTAAATTCTTTTCCATAGCGAATCACGCCCGACTCTATCATTTCGCGGAGCAGATCGTTGCCTTCACGGGTGCGTTCGCCAACGCCGGCAAAAACGGAAAATCCGTTGTGCTTCTTCGCAATATTGTTGATCAACTCCATAATCAATACGGTTTTTCCAACGCCGGCACCGCCAAATAAACCGATTTTCCCTCCCTTTAAATAAGGCGCAAGTAAATCAACGACTTTGATGCCGGTAAACAAGATTTCTTTGGAAGTAGACAAATCTTCAAATTTAGGAGGGTCGCGATGGATAGGCAGGGTATTTTCATGGCTTAGGGGTTTCATACCGTCGATTGTATCGCCGATTACATTCAGCAAACGGCCTTTCACCTGATCGCCCACAGGCATGGAGATCGGCCTGCCTAAACTTTCCACTTCCATTCCGCGATAGATTCCGTCGGTTGAATCCATTGCCACCGTCCGCACGGTATCTTCACCGATATGCTGCTGTACTTCAACAATTAAAATTTTTCTGTCGGGACGGGTTATTTTCAATGCTTCATGTATTCCGGGAACCGACAGTCCGGTTTTTTCGTAGGAAACGTCTATGACCGGACCAATTACTTGGGAAATGTATCCAATTTTTTCAGACATAAAATAATAAAATATAAAATGATTGATAATTACTCATTAAAAACATAATTTCTTAAAAGAAACTCGACAAAATTACTGTTTTCAATCTTAATATACAAGAAATTGATCAACTTTGTCCTAATTACAGAAAAGTATATATATTTGACACTGCAAAATTTAGAATACAGGAAAAAATCATGGAATATATCAACAAAATCAAATCGCCGGTTGGAATACTCACTGTGTCGAGTGACGGTCAAAATATTTCCGGTCTTTGGATTGAAGGGCAAAAATATTTTGCAAAAACATTGGGAAAGGATGTTTTGGAACAAGACCTGCCTCTGTTTAAAACTGTTCGGCAATGGCTTGATATTTATTTTTCCGGCAAGGAACCGGATTTTATGCCGCCGCTTATGCCCAAAGGAAGTCCATTTCAAAAAACGATATGGAATTATCTTTGCAAAATTCCTTATGGGCAAACCACAAGTTATGGGGAACTCGCAAAACAGTTTGAATTGGAAAACGAAGGCAAACCAATGTCGGCGCGGGCGATTGGTGCTGCGGTAGGGCATAATTCTGTTTCCATTATAATTCCCTGTCATCGTATAATCGGCAAAAACGGCGATCTTACGGGATATGCCGGTGGTATCGACATAAAAATAAAACTTTTGCAATTGGAAGGTTTTCGGCATTGGAAAGTCCGTTAAACAAAAAAGCCTGACAAAAATAATCTGTTCTGTGGAGGATTGCCTCAAACCCTCGTTCAAATTCTGCGGAAATCTTTTCCGAATCCGGCAAAACGGGTTTATTTGATTTTGCCAATATTAAATCTGCGAAATACAAAATGATTTGAGAATATCAAAAAATTCACTACTTTTGCAACTCAAACGCCTATAGTTATGAACAAACAATTTAACATCAACAAAAACGGCTATTACGGTGAATTCGGTGGCGCCTATATCCCCGAAATCCTCCATTCCAGTGTGGAGAATCTGAAAAACGTTTACCTGCAAATAGTAGAAGACTCGCGGTTTCAGGAAGAATTTCACGCCTTGCTACGCGATTATGCAGGCCGACCGTCTCCGCTTTTTTTCGCAAATCGACTGTCGAGGAAGTATGGTTGCAGGATTTACCTGAAACGGGAAGACTTGAATCATACCGGCGCTCATAAAATCAATAACACAATCGGACAGATACTTCTGGCGCGGCGAATGAACAAAACCCGCATCATTGCTGAAACCGGCGCAGGTCAACACGGTGTGGCTACTGCAACCGTCTGTGCCTTGACGGACATGGAGTGTGTCGTTTATATGGGCAAAATTGATATGGAACGGCAGAAACTGAACGTCCGGAAAATGGAGATGTTAGGTGCAAAAGTGTTCCCCGTAACCAGTGGAAATATGACCCTGAAAGACGCGACCAACGAGGCTATCCGCGACTGGTGCTGCAATCACGACAATACACATTATATTATCGGTTCAACGGTGGGACCTCATCCCTATCCCGATATAGTTGCGCGGCTGCAATCGGTTATCAGCAAGGAAATCAAGGCGCAACTGCCTGAAAAAGAGGGGCGGGATTATCCCGATTACCTCGTTGCCTGCGTAGGCGGAGGCAGCAATGCCGCCGGCACAATCTATGAATACCTCGACGACCTGAGGGTGAAAATTATCTTGGCGGAAGCGGCCGGCAAAGGCGTAGATTCCGGAGAATCGGCGGCGACCGTCCAGTTAGGCACGGTCGGAGTCATTCACGGTGCGAAAACCCTGCTGATGCAAACCGCCGACGGACAAATCGAAGAACCGTATTCCATCTCGGCAGGACTGGACTATCCGGGCATCGGTCCCATGCACGCCCACCTCGCAAAGACCAGCCGCTGCGAAGTCCTCGCTATTGACGACGCCGAAGCGCTCGACGCCGCATTCGAACTGACGCGGATGGAGGGGATTATTCCTGCCCTCGAATCGGCGCATGCTTTGGGCATCTTTGGGAAAAAACAATTTAAGCCTGAGGATGTAGTTGTGGTTTGCCTGTCGGGACGAGGTGATAAAGACATGGAAACGTATATTAAATCGGGTATGCGGTAAGCGATTAACGGTGAACAACGCGGCAATCGTTTACCAAAGATTGAAACAGCGTTGCAAACTGTCCCGCCTGGTATTTTCGTGAAAACTGTTGTATGAAAGGTCTGTTCACTTGTTGGCGGGTATATTTGTGCTGTTGCCATTCTGCATATTTTTCCATGATAAAATGCTCAACTTCTTTGAGTGTAGCGGCAGCGAGGCCTGCACGGGCGCTGTTGATTGTTTCTTCCATACATGCTTCGTCGTTTCTTACGCATAAGATGGGTTTTTCCACAGCAAGATATTCAAAAATCTTCGTTCCCATTATTCCTTTGGGACATTTCGCTCCGGACGATTTGTTTGTCAGCAGCAATAAAACGGAACTCTCGTTCAGTATTTTAGGTAGTTCGATGTTTTGCACGGTGTCGAAACAATCCGTAAATTCCGCGACTGAATATTGTTGAATAAGCGCAGATATGATATTTTTTGATATTTCGTTTGTCAGATAAAAACGGATTCGGAACGTTTCGGGATTGATTAGCTTCCGCGCCGATAAATCAACAACTGCAGCAAACAATAAAGAAGGATCTTTCAATTCGATGCTTTCAATCCTGCCCGTATAGGTGATTATAAACCTGTCGTTTTGAATCGTTTGGGGATAAAATAAATCAGGGTCGAAGCCATTGAAAATCAAATCCACATACTTGTTATATTGCGACAGAGTTTCCCTGTGCCAGGAAGAAACGGTCGTTACGGCATCTGCTTTCACAAGAACTTTGTCCCTTTGCCGGATAAATCTTTTCGTGATAACAGTCGCCAGCGCATTGTTGAGGAAAGACGCAATTCCCGGCAGTTGTTTGCTTATGTGTTCATTGTTGGGAAACTGCTCGATAATATCCCTCAAATCCACCACAAATGGAACATTATACCTGTGGGCAAGTTGACAGGCAGCAATCGCCGGATAAGTTCTGCACGAAGAACTGGAAAGGACGAGTGAAATGCCGTGCTTTTCCACAATCACTGTCGCTTTTTTCTTTGCCGCCCGATGCTTGTAATCCATAATCAGTTCGGCGAGAAAAACAAAAGCATATTTCAATTTTTGCAGCGTATTATTTTTCGACCAATAATAATTGATACGGGTAACGTTTATCCCTTTTGCCAAGTCGTTGTAAAAATTTTGCGGTGAATATTCGGTAATAACGATTGGATTCCATCCATATTCGAGCAAGTATTTGCACAAATAGCCCATTCGGGGATTAAACGCCGGCGGAAAGGCGTCGCACACGATTAATACATTTTTCATTGTTCTGTCCATTCCTCGAGTTCTTTTTTAGAGATTCCGTAACCAATATTCCAAATCATTTTCAAACCCAATGATTATATTCTTGAAAAGCGTGTCGGCACGAGTAGGGAGGAGGTGGCTATTCCCACAATCACCTGCACAGCCATCTCCATCACCTGCACGGAAATCCACTCATAACGACCGTGTAAATTCATGCTTCCGGTAAATATATTAGGGCAAGGCAAGCCCTTGAATGACAGATGGGCGCCGTCCGTCCCGCCGCGAATGGGACTGATGACAGGCGTTACGCCTGCCTCTTCCATAGCATGAACCGCCAAGTCTATGATGTGCTTTTGGGGCTTGACAATCTCGCGCATGTTGCGGTATTGCCGCTTAATTTCCAGTTGAATGGAATTGTCATACTTCGTATTCATGTCGTCGACAATAGCTTGCATATATTGCAAACGGCGTTCAAACCATTCGGCGCTGAAGTCGCGGACAATGTAAGACAATTCGGCTTCTTCGACCGTACCTTTTATGCCGGTCAGATGAAAAAAACCCTCGTAACCGCTTGTATATTCGGGGATATCATTCGGGGGAAGAAATTCGTTAAACTCAATCGCAACCAGTCCCGCATTGCGCATTTTATTTGCCGCATAACCCGGATGAACGTTCAGCCCTTTGATTTTTATTTTTACGGCTGCTGCGTTGAAGTTCTCGTATTGCAGTTCGCCGACGTTTCCGCCGTCAACCGTGTAAGCCCAGTCGCAACCGAACTTTTTCACGTCGAACAGAGAAGCGCTCCTGCCGATTTCCTCGTCGGGCGTAAATGCAATACGTATTTTCCCGTGTTTAATTTCAGGATGATCAATCAGATATTGGACGGCGGTCATGATTTCGGCGATGCCGGCTTTGTCGTCGGCGCCCAAAAGAGTTGTGCCGTCGGTAACGATAATATCTTCGCCCGTGTGCTGTAACAGTTCGGGAAACGTTTCCGGCGAAAGGATGATATTTTCCTTTTCGTTCAAAACAATATCCATCCCATCGTAACATGTTACAATGCGTGACTTTACATTCGCTCCGGACACATCGGGACTTGTATCCATGTGAGCGACGAAACCTATAACAGGGAGATTTTCATCTGTGTTGGCAGGCAAGGTTGCCATCAGATAAGCGTGTTTGTCCAAAGAAATTTCGGTCAAACCCATCAATTCAGCCTCAGATTTTAAGGCCTGTGCAAAAAGCAATTGCTTTGCGGTGCTCGGTATTTTAGCCGAGGTTTCGTCCGATTGTGTATCGAAAGAAACATAATTTAAAAAACGTTTTGTCATATTAATTAAATGCGAAAATCATCGCAAGGTACGCATTTTTTGACGATATATTAAAATCCGCATGTTTGAGCGCATTGCATTTGTCTTCAGCCGACAAGATTTCATCACCCGCACCCTCGCAATGACGAGGTAGGCTCGCAATGACGGGTGCGAAGAGTAATGATGGGTATGGAAGGGGGGAATCCGGAGAAAGAAAAAACCTCTGTAAATATTTTTAATTTACAGAGGCTTTGTTGCCCTGCCAGGATTTGAACCCGGACAAGCGGAACCAGAATCCGATGTGCTACCGTTACACCACAGGGCATTATTTTTCGGCGCCAAAGTTATAAAATATATTCGGATTACAAAAAAATACGTAATTTTGTGCTTCATAAAATGTCATAAATAATATGAACGAAGAAAATATGGTTCCGGAAGACGGGAAAAGAAGCCTGAATTTTATAGAAGCGGTTGTAGAAAAAGACATCTCCGAAAATGTGAATGACGGCAGAATCCAAACCCGTTTCCCTCCCGAACCGAACGGCTATCTGCATATAGGTCACGCCAAAGCGATATGTCTGGATTTCGGCATTGCCCGCAAATATGGCGGCGTTTGCAACCTGCGTTTCGACGATACAAATCCGATAAAAGAGGATACGGAATACGTCGATTCCATTATGCAGGACATTCAATGGCTGGGATATGAATGGGGGAATATTTATTACGCTTCCGATTATTTCCAACAGTTGTGGAATTTTGCTACCGACTTGATTAAAGCAGGCAAAGCCTATATTGACGAACAAACTTCCGAACAGATTGCACAACAAAAGGGAACACCTACCCAGCCCGGCGTTCACAGTCCTTTCCGCGACAGATCTGTTGAGGAAAACCTCCGTTTGTTCAATAAAATGAATACCGGAGAAGTCGCAGAGGGACAAATGGTGCTACGGGCAAAAATCGACATGGCAAACCCGAATATGCACTTTCGCGATCCAATCATATACCGTGTGATTCATACGCCGCATCACCGGACGGGCGACACGTGGAAAGCTTATCCAATGTATGATTTTGCGCACGGACAATCGGACTATTTTGAAGGAGTTACACACTCTCTTTGCACTTTGGAATTTGAAGTGCACCGTCCTTTGTATGACTGGTTTATTGGTGAATTGAAAAAGTTTCGTTCCAAAGACGGGGCGTATCGTCCGCACCAATACGAATTTAACCGTTTGAATTTAACTTATACCGTTATGAGCAAACGGAAATTGTTGCAGCTGGTCAAAGAGGGCTTGGTTTCCGGGTGGGACGACCCGCGCATGCCGACTATTTGCGGGTTCCGCCGGCGCGGCTATACGCCGGAGTCCATTCACAGGTTTATAGATAGAATCGGTTATACGAAATATGACGGTATTATTGATTATGCTTTGCTCGAACATTCGATTCGTGAGGATTTGAATGCTAAAGTTAGGCGGGTATCGGCTGTATTAGACCCTGTCAAACTGGTTATTACGAATTATCCCGATGGGAAAACGGAAATGATGGAAGCCGTCAATAATCCCGAAGACGAATCGGCAGGCGTGCATGAAATTGCTTTTTCGAAAGAGTTATATATCGAAAAGGATGACTTTATGGAGGATGCGCCCGGAAAATTTTTCCGCATGACGCCGGGGCAGGAAGTACGCTTAAAAAACGCTTATATCGTTAAGTGTACCGGCGCAAAAAAAGATGAAGCGGGGAATATCGTTGAGGTTTATGCGACATACGACCCACTCACCAAAAGCGGCATGCCTGAAAGCAACCGCAAAGTAAAGGGAACACTGCACTGGGTTTCGGCGGCGCATTGCCTTACGGCGGAAGTCCGCCTGTATGACCGGCTGTTCAGCGTGGAAAATCCCAATGAGGAAAAAGACAGGGATTTCAGGGATTTATTGAACCCCGATTCTTTGAAAATATTGACCGGATGCAAGGTGGAAAAAGAGCTGGAAAACGCCGAAGCGTTGGATAATTTCCAATTCCAGCGCGTCGGTTATTTCAACGTGGATACGGATTCCAGACCCGGCAAACTGATTTTTAACCGTACTGTTTCCTTAAAGGATTCGTGGAGTAAAATAAAAGAAAGGATAATTAAATGTTAGGCAATGACAATCTGTACAACAATTTTTACGAACACAGGAGCCGATTCCGCCCCGAGTGTTTCTCCGAATGGGACGATGCTGTCCGGAAAGGCAAATCTTCAGGTTATTACGAACCGGAAGATTTGAGTGGTATTATTGAGGCTTATTTGTCCGACTACGATTGTAAAAGAGCAAGGCAAGCCATTGAATATGCTTTACGTTTGCATGCGAACAATGAAGATTTGGTTGGCGAAATTTTGATACTGCTGAATGAACATGAGCTGTGGAATGATTTGCTTGCCCTGTGCGATCGGTACAAAGATACGGCAGACGTCTGGAGCAACGGGCACCGGTTGACGTCTCTGCTTCATCTGGGAATGGAAGAAGATGCTTTTAATTTTTTCGTTACATTAAAATATAAATATGCCGGAGACGATGAAGCGCTAAATACCATTTATATGATTATGGGAGAGGTATTGTTTGAAACAGATCTTTTCGAATCGGCTATCGAAGTCGTTAGAGAAGCCATTGCAATAACCGGCGAAAGCATTGATTATGACTGGCTGCTGCTGCAATCATACGCTGCGCTGCTCAAAAAAGAAAAAGTCTCTAAAATTGCGGATAAAATTCAAAAAACAGATCCCCTGAACGCCGAATCCTGGTATCGTATGGGCGTTGCATTTCAGCAAATCGACGATATAGGAAAAGCGATAGACTGCTTTGAATATGCCCATTCTCTGGAACCCACTTCCACAAATAATATACTGAACCTTGTATATGCTTACGCAAAAAACGGAAATCATGGCAAAGCGCTGGAAAAAATACACGATCTCACGCTCCTGTATCCGGATAGTTGTGCGATAAATATCCTTGCGTCAAAAATATGTGCACAAGTCGAACACTGGGAAGACGCATTGCAGATGGAAACCGCGCTGAAATATATCAATGATGCGATTAAATTTGCACCGGAAATGGATGAGTTATATTTATATAAAAGTTCTTTTTTCAAGCATTTGGGAGAATACAGAAAGGCAAAATCCGCACTGAAAGACGGAATTGAGCAAACCGACGATCCTGACGGATATCTGGCAAGGGAACTGACCCGCTTAAATGAAAAATATCCCGATTATTAAATCACTCGTGTAACGTAATGTTGATCGGTCACAGGGTAATGCCCTTACCCAACCAAGGGTATGATGTATACAGGTAACACCTTTTGCGTAACATAAGTAAAAACAAGTACATGATGGCAAAAATAAAAGGAACTGTCGTTATTGACAAAGAACGCTGCAAGGGATGCGATTTATGCGTAGTAGCTTGTCCTGCCGGTGTTCTGGAATTAGCGAAAGAAGTGAACGGCAAAGGCTACAATTACGCTCAAATGAAAAAAACCAACGAATGTATCGGTTGCGCCAATTGCGGATACGTTTGCCCCGACGGGTGCATAACAGTTTATAAAGTGAAACTATGAAA
>JAIRKG010000054.1 GCA_031260235.1 Dysgonamonadaceae bacterium
GCAATTCCCGCGGGTTGCCCTTCGTGTCCCGCCGATTATAATCATAAATCCGGTAAGTAATGTTTGAAGTTTGCTGAATTTCAGCGATAAAACAGCCCGCGCCGATGGCATGTACGCGCCCTGCGGGCAGGAAAAAGACGGCGCCGGGCTTCGCTTCGTGCTTTTGCAAATAGCCGGTAAACGTATCGTCTTCGAGGCTTTGCAAATATTGTTCCGGCGTAATGGCTTGCGAAAAACCGGAATACAAATAAGCGCCCGGCTCGGCATTGACAACATACCACATCTCGGTTTTTCCGAAAGAATTATGCCGTTTCCGCGCGAGTTCGTCATCGGGGTGCACCTGAATGGAAAGCGCGTCACGGGCGTCAATAAATTTAACCAGCAGGGGAAAATCGGCGCCGAAACGTTCGCGGTTTTTCTTCCCGAGCAACCTGTCGCCATACGATCCGATCAGTTCGTCCAGCCGCTTGCCTCTGAGTTCGCCGTTGGCAACGACCGAAACATTGTCTTTCACATTGGAAACTTCCCAACTTTCGCCGATACCCTGTCGCTGCGGCAGGTTTTTGAAGCGGCATATTTCGCCGCCGCCCCAAATGATTTCTTTCAAAATCGGCTCAAATTTAAATGGATATAACATGGTTGATGATTTTTATTGAATGCAAAAGTAGGTAATTTTCTTGAAATAGGCATGTAAGCCAAAACTTGTTCTTCAAGATTTTTTTTTACCTTTGTGTTTTCTAAAACAAAAAAAATTATGAAACGAAACTTATTTTATCTAACAGTGATTTCAACAATGATTTTATCAGCATGTAACGAAAACAGAAAAGCAGAAGTTCCGGGCATTTCGCTTACCAATTTGGACACAACGGCGATTCCCGGCGATGATTTTTATCAATATGCAGACGGCGGCTGGATGGCTGCCCACCCTTTGCCTGCGGAACATTCGCGCTTCGGCGCCTTCGACGAATTGGACGAACAGAGCAAGAAACAGGTCAGAGGTTTGATTGAAGATGCCGCAAAAAACGGCGGCGAACAGGGAAGCGTCAGCCGGAAAATCGGCGATTTGTACGCTTTGGCAATGGACAGCGACAGGTTGAACAGCGAGAAAAGCGTTCCCGTCGCATCCTATTTGGAAAAATTGAACGGCATTGACGGTAAAGACGCAATCACTCCGATGCTTGCAATAATGCTTCGCGACGGCATTGCACCTTTTTTCAGTCATTATGTGTATGCCGACGACATGAACAGTTCGGTGAATATCCTGCATATCAATCAGGGTGGCTACGGAATGGGCGATCGGGATTATTACCTGTCGGACGACGAGCGCTCCCAAACGCTTCGCTCCAAATATATAGAACTGATTGAAAGACTCTTTACCCTTGCCGGTTATACTGCGGAAGACGGGCGCAATGCCTCAGCCGCCGTTATGAAAATTGAAACGCAACTGGCTAAAATCGCTTCGTCGCGTGTGGAATTGCGCGATCCTGTGGCTAATTATCACAAAATCACGCTGGAAGAATTGAATAAATTATCCCCCGCAATTGACTGGGCAAATTTATTTGAAACGATTGGTATTCACGGATTAACAGACCTGAATGTCGGTCAGTTGGCGCCAATTGCGGAAGTCACGGCAATCATTCGAAACTATCCTTTGCAGGATGTCAAATATTACCTTTGCTGGAATGTACTGAATACCGCTTCCGCGTATTTGAGCGACGATTTTTCCGACGCCTCTTTCGAATATTACGGAAAGGCTTTGTCGGGAAAAGAAGCGCAGCGCGAACGCTGGAAACGCGCGGTTGACGTCATTGACGGCTGTTTGGGCGAGGCTGTAGGGCAGATTTATGTGGATAAATATTTTCCGCCCGCCGCCAAAGAAAAGATGCTCGACTTGGTGAAAAATCTTCAAACCGCATTGGGCGAGCGCATCGAAAACCTTTCATGGATGGGCGAAGAGACCAAGAATCGCGCATTGGACAAACTGGCTAACTTCCGCGTGAAAATCGGTTATCCCGATAAGTGGCGCGATTACTCCGGCTTGACAATCGACCGAACAAATTCTTACTGGGAAAATATCCTGCGTTCCAATAATTTCGATTATGATTATATGATCGGCAAATTCAACGCGCCGGTCGATAAAGACGAATGGTTGATGACCCCGCAAACGGTCAATGCTTATTACAATCCGGCAACTAACGAAATTTGTTTCCCTGCGGCAATTCTTCAACCGCCGTTTTTCAATCCGACTGCCGACGCAGCAGTCAATTACGGCGCTATCGGCGTAGTTATCGGTCACGAAATGACACACGGGTTCGATGACCAGGGACGGAAATACGATAAAGACGGCAACCTTTCCGAATGGTGGACGCCGGAAGACGCCAAACTTTTCAAGGAAAAAGCACAGGTTTTGACGGATTATTTCAACAATATCATTGTTCTGGATACAGTTCACGCCAACGGCGAACTCACTCTTGGCGAAAACATCGCCGACCAGGGCGGATTGCAGGTTTCATGGCAAGCATATCAAAACACCATAAAAAGCGCAACGCCTGCGGCTATCGACGGACTTACCGATGCGCAACGCTTTTTCCTTGCTTATGCCACCGTTTGGGCGGGCAATATCCGTGACACGGAAATCCTCCGGCGGACAAAAATCGATCCTCATTCGTTGGGGAAATGGCGTGTGAATGGGGCTTTGCCGCATATCGACGCCTGGTATGATGCATTTGGAGTAACGCCCGAAAACAAACTCTTTGTTCCGAAAGACAGGCGAGTTGCTATTTGGTAACGGGCTTTCCAACCCGACAAAAAGGGGAAAAATTTACTTCCTTTGTAGTCTCAAATGTAAATCATATTACAATTAATATGAAAAAATATCAATTATTTTGGATAGTAGCATTGTTTATTTTGTTGTCTCTGCCAATACAGGCAAAGCGCGTAAATGTAGAAACGGCGGAAAAAGCAGCTCGATCGTATGCAAATGCAATGCCGCAACTTGCCTCTCGATCGGATTTTCTTCTTAGTCATTCCAAATTCCAATCCTTGTGGAGAAGTGTTTCGGGATTGAGAAACTCCACGCAGGAAGACGAACCAATGTATTATGTTTTTACGATGAACGACAATGGCGGTTTTATCATCATTGCAGGCGATGACGCTGTAAAACCTGTGCTTGGCTATTCCGATACGGGAACGTTTGA
Source organism: Dysgonamonadaceae bacterium (assembly GCA_031260235.1). Taxonomy (GTDB): domain Bacteria; phylum Bacteroidota; class Bacteroidia; order Bacteroidales; family Azobacteroidaceae; genus Azobacteroides. The sequence goes on from JAIRKG010000054.1 coordinate 3,198, forward strand.
CGAAAGTAATCCGAATTTAGCCTACTGGATGGAAACTTTGTCGCAGGAAATTGCTGCCGCTATCGAAAACAATCTTCTGCAAGACGCGCAAACTCAGGAAGAATGGGAAGCACTCAACGGAAGCATCACTCTGTTTTCTACCGACGAAGCTACCGACGATTATGTGCTCCCGCTGATACAGACACAGTGGAATCAGAATTATCCGTATTATATATATTGTCCGAAAGAACGATATACCGGATGTGTGGCGACGGCAATGGCGCAGATTATGAAGTACCATAATCATCCGGAAAACCGAACCGTAGTTATTCCCGCTTATACGACTGCAACGGACAAGATTTACGTTCCATCCGTTAATGGCGACCACTCTTATAGATGGCATAGTATGACTAATATCTATCAAGGACATAACGAGAGGGCAACAGAAACTGCCGTTGCCGAATTGATGCGAGACTGTGGCTTTGCAGTGAAAATGGATTACCAATCAACCGGAAGCAGCGCTTATTCTCATGACGTTCCTTCCGCCTTGAAAAATTATTTTGACTATGATGCCGGTGTTTCTTACTTCATGAGAGATTATTATTCCCTTGAAAGTTGGATAAACCTGCTTAAAACAGAACTGAATGACAACCGTCCGGTGTATTACAGCGGACAGGGAAGCGTCGGCGGACATGCGTTTGTGTGCGACGGGTATAATGCTGCCGGACAGTTTCATTTCAATTGGGGATGGGGAGGAAATTCCGACGGTTATTTTGCCATTTCTGCACTCAACCCCGGATCGCTTGGCGCCGGAGGCGGAGCCGGCAGTTACAATAGCGAGCAATCTATTGTCACTAATATTCAACCTGCCGGAGGAAACAGCATACCACAGCCTGCTCAATTTGGATTGTCATCGGTTTCTGCCACTAAATCGAGGAATACAATCACCATAACGACAACGGAATTGATGAATATTAGCGCTACAACCATTACGAATCCATATCTTGGCGTGCTACTCTGCAATGCAGATAATTCTTACCGCGACCACAAAACATCACAACAGAATTTCTCTCTTGCCCCGGGATATTATTATCCCACGCGAACATTGTTGCCGTCTTATTCGCTTCCGTCAGGATTACCCGCCGGGGAATATAAACTGTATCCTGCTTTTGGCTTTTCTTCGGGAATACCGGCTGTTATTCGTGGTAAAAACGGAGTCCGCTATATTCCGATAACCGTTAGCGCCAATGGCAGCATTTCCTTGCATAACTCCGTTACCGAAGCGGGCAGCGATATAAGCTCCGGATTGACCGGCGCATTAATGGTTGGTGAATCTTCGTCCGTAACCGTCGGTTTCAGTGCCGGAACCCTGTATATAGATTCCCCCGCCGCCGAACGGATAGAAGTTTACTCTATTTCCGGGAAACTGCTCCACAGAGTAAACAAGCGGGCAGGTAAAGACTCTTTCACCATTCCCAATTCCGAACGGCTATTGATTGTCCGGGGCAGTTCGGGCTGGGTGAAGAAAATAGAAGACATGTAAATTTTACAGCGGAGAATTTTCTCTTAAACCCGGCAGGTC
>JAIRKG010000063.1 GCA_031260235.1 Dysgonamonadaceae bacterium
TTTCCGTTTTCTACCAGAAACAGTTTATAGTCGTGGTTCATTCCGGCGAGGATTTCATCAAGGTATTTCCGGTTCGTATCCGTGATAAAAATCTGTCCAAATTCGGGACGCGCCACCAAAGCGATGATTTGTTCGACCCGCTGCGCGTCCAGTTTGTCGAAAATATCGTCTAACAGAAGGATCGGCGTGGAATGACCCTTTTGTGCCAGGAAGTTGAATTGTGCAAGTTTCAAAGCAATCAGGCAGGTTTTGTTCTGCCCTTGCGAGCCGACTTTGCGAATCAAATATTTATCCAGCAGTAACAGAAAATCGTCCTTATGTATCCCGACGCTTGTAAAACCCAGCGCCTTGTCTTTTTGCCGGCTGGAGGCGATCATATTCTCTGCGCCGTCGCCGTAGAACTGGGATTCATATTGCATATCAATCGGTTCGCCGTCGCTGCAAATCTGCCGGTAATATTTCCTGAAAACAGGCAGGAACTCTTCGACAAACCGGCAGCGTTTTTCATGAATAACGATTCCGTCGGCGGCTAATTGCCGGTCGAGCGCTTCAAACAGATAATCGTCGGCAGCGCCGTCGCGCAACAGCGAATTGCGCTGCTGCAACACCTTATTATAATGTATCAGCACACGCAAATAATCCCTGTCATACTGGCTGATTGCCATATCGACGAACTTTCGGCGTTCGCTGCTGCCGCCGCTAATCAAATCCGTATCGGCAGGCGAAACCATTACAACGGGAATTAATCCGATATGTTCCGACATGCGCTCATATTCCTTTTTGTTTCGTTTGAAAATCTTGCGACTTTTACGTTTGAGTCCGCAATAAATCTCTTCGACCGTATTTCCGTCCGCATAACAGGCTTGCAGGACACAAAACTCCTGTTCGTGCCTGATAATCTGGTGATCAAGTAAATTCGTATGGCTTTTTGTAAACGAAAGATAAAACAACGCGTCCAGCAAATTGGTTTTTCCCATTCCGTTGTTTCCGAAAAGGCAATTCATTTTGGGAGAAAACGAAAGTTCGGTTTCCTCTATGTTTTTGAAATTGAAGATGGAAATGCGGTTGATTATCATGTGGAACAGGGAGATTTGACACTGCAAATGTACATGAACTTTTTAATATATATTCATTAACTTATCGCGTTGAAGAATATTTTTATATCTTTGCGTCCTTATATACAAATAAAATAACCTGAGTTATCCTAATTACAAAGCGATAATTCGCAAATACAAAATATATGATAGAAATAATTAAAGTAGACGGAACAGAAGCACAACTTTATCCTTTGGTAGCTCACCTGGTAATGGATGTAGACGTATTGAAATACAACCTCAATTATCCATTCAAAACTTCCGAAAACTATTGCTGGTTTATCGCCAGAGAGAACAATCAGACGCTGGGTTTTATCCCTGTGGAACTGGTGGACTACAGGGCAGTCATCAACAACTATTATGTTGCCGACGATGACAGTAAGGTTTTTTCCAAACTCCTGAAAGAACTTGTCAAAACACTTCAGCGCGATTTCGGAATCGAAGCGATAACGCAGGTACGGCATATCCGCGATTTTGAACGAAACGGATTTTCGATTGTACTCCGTTGGAAAAGATACGTAAAAATGAGACTGTTCGTGTAATGATACAAAACGTCTATGAATTGGCGATGTCCAGAATAGAAATACTGTTCAGGGAATTCGACAACATCTATGTATCTTTCTCCGGCGGCAAAGACAGCAGCGTATTGTTGAACCTGTGCATACAGTATATACGGGACAACAACCTTAATGTGAAGATCGGCGTATTTCACATGGATTATGAAATACAGTACAAGGACACGCTGCAGTATGTTGACCGCGTGCTCCGGACAAATTCCGACATTATTGAAGTATATCGCGTATGCGTGCCGTTCAAGGTAATTACCTGCACTTCCATGTATCAAACATACTGGCGCCCGTGGGACGATGACTATAAAGACTGTTGGGTGAGGGAAATGCCACCGGACTGTTATACCAAAGAAGATTTCCCATTTTATAGCAACGAAATATGGGACTACGATTTCCAGACCCTTTTTTCCCAGTGGTATCATCAATTAAAGAAAGCAAAAAGAACCTGCTGCCTGGTTGGAATACGCACTCAGGAAAGCTATCACCGGTGGAAAACAATATACGGCAACAGGAGATGCTTCATGTACCGTAACTTGCGATGGACGCGTGAATTGACCGAAACGACGACCGATACCATTTATAATGCATACGTGATATACGACTGGCTAACAACCGACATCTGGACGGCAAACGGCCGCTTCAAATGGGATTACAACCACTTGTATGATCTCTATTACCAGGCAGGCGTATCACTGGAAAAACAGCGGGTAGCCAGCCCGTTTATCTCCGAAGCGCAGGACAATCTGTATCTCTATCGCGCCCTCGACCCGGATATGTGGGGCAAAATGATGTGTCGCGTAAACGGTGTAAATTTCACAGCCATATATGGCAATACAAGCGCCGTAGCACGATATAAAGCAGTTCTCCCGAAAGGACACACATGGGAAAGCTACATGCACTTCCTCCTGTCTACCCTGCCCGAAGCAACTCGTTTGAACTACCTGAAAAAATTATCCGTGAGTATTAATTTTTGGCGTACCAAGGGCGGATGCCTGTCGGATGAAACGATTCGGCAACTGCAAAAGTTGGGCATTAAAATTGAGGTGGATACCACAAACTACCAAACAACCAAACACGCCGTAAGAATGGAATATCAGGACGACATAGATTTGCGGGATTTCAAGAATTTGCCTTCCTTTAAACGAATGTGCGTGTGTATTCTCAAGAATGATCACCTGTGTAAATACATGGGATTTGCCCTGACAAAGAAGGAAATTGAAAACAAAAAGAAAGTGATGGATTTTTATCAAAGCGTATATCAATGCAAAACGACATAAATTATATGAGCCCTGTTTACGGTATCAAGCCCGTGCCGCTGGAAAAAGTGCGGGCAAACGCTTATAACCCGAATGTAGTAGCCCCTCCTGAAATGGATCTTCTCGAATTGTCTATTTGGGAAGACGGATATACGATGCCGTGCGTTTGCTATTACCTCCCCGAAGAAGACATATACGAACTTGTGGACGGATTCCACAGGTATCTGGTCTTGAAAACCTCAAAACGCATCTACGAACGGGAAAAAGGAATGGTGCCGGTAGCCGTGATAGACAAAGACCTGTCGAACCGGATGGCTTCCACAATCAGGCATAACCGCGCACGCGGAACTCACAGTATCGAACTGATGACTAACATTGTTGCCGAACTCAAAAAAGCCGGAATGAGCGATGCCTGGATCATGAGCAACATCGGAATGGACAAGGACGAACTGCTCCGGCTTAAACAGATTTCGGGATTAGCGGCGCTGTTTGCCGATAAAGAATTCAGTATACCTAAAAATTAAAATAGAAGTAATAAAAAGTATTACCTCCTGTGGAGGAGCATCACTTGATTCCAATCAAGAGCATCTCTTAATACTAATCAAGAGCATCCTCGAATTCCGTGTAGATTATATGCAAATAAAAAACAAAAGAGAGTTACCATTTCCTGTAACTCTCTCTGTTTTTGTGTGGTCCCACTTGGGCTTGAACCAAGGACCCCCTGATTATGAGTCAGATGCTCTAACCGACTGAGCTATGAGACCTGCTTTTTGAAGAAGCGTTGCAAAGGTAGTATATTTTTTAATATTATCAATCGCTTCGCGTATTCGTTTTATAATCATGAATATATTTCTTTAACAATGAATGAATATCATACTGGCGGAAATATTGTATCACGAAATAGGATATGACGGCAAACAATATAACTTTAATAAGCAGCGTAACAATCATATTCTCTATATTCAACGCATCTGTCGCCGCAAGAACAGCCGCAACCAACAGCGCATTAATCGCAGGAATCAACATTCCATATAATATTCGCCGTAGCGACGAACGCAATACAAGCCGGTATAAAATAGAAAAAGATACCATTGCCGTCAATACGCAGGATATATTCCAAAACCATGCAAACGCTTCAACTGTCCGGTAGAACAGCACCGCAGCAACAAAGCCTGTAACCTGAATCAGCGTATTGATCATCCCTGTCTGAAACATCCGCACCGTATTTCCCGCCGACTGAAAAATAGCGCTCGTTGAAGATAATACGATTTGTACGGGAACAGATAGCGATAAAATTTGCAGTGTCGGGATTGCCTTTTCCCATTGATTGCCGAAAACAATCAAAATAATTTCCTCCGCTGTAAAAAACAGAAGCATACCCAGCGGAAAACCGATTGTCGCCAACAATTTTATGATTCGATTATACTTCTCCGCAAGTTCCTTTTTATTATCCTGCAGTATGGACAGAACCGGATGCATAACCGGCGTGATTACATGCGTCACATTTTGCAACGGCACCATCATCACGTGACAAGACTTTTCATAATAACCAAGATCCGTAAGCGTCAGGTATTTTCCGATAATCAATTTATCCACATTGCGGCTGAAATAATTCATAAAATTAAACAGGAATTGAAAGACGGAAAAGGAAAATAGTTGCTTTATCGGCTGGATGTTCACTCGAATATGAAAACGCTGCTTATATTTGGCATAATTGACAATAAACACGCCGACGGACGACAACACAGGCGCAATCAGCAACGAATAAACACCCAGACCGTTGTATGCGGCAATGACGGCAATCAATCCGCCGGCAGTCTGCAAGAAAAACATTCTTTTTGCAATAAATTTAAACTCCTGATTTTTCACCACAAGCGCGTCGGGCACAATATCCAGCGCATTAAAAAATATATTGACGGACAGAATCTTGCATATTACAGCCAGCGAATCTTTGTGATAAAATGCCGATATACTGTCCGCAAGGAAGAAAAATAATATTGATAATACAACGCCGCCATAAACGGTAATGGAAAAAATATGATTTAAATCATGTTGCGACAGGTTTTTATACTGCACGATAGCAGGAGCGATACCCATATCCGTGAAAATCGACAGAAAAGTTATCAGCACCATTGAGATGGCTACAATTCCAAACTCTTCCGGCGAAATCAACCGCGCGAGTATGGCAGAGATAACTAATTGCACCATGATTCCGGAATACTTTTGTATTGCCGTCCACCATACGCCGCTTATCATTTCCTGTTTTACAGACATCTCTTATTGCAGGTTTTTAACGGCATATCCCCAAATCCTTCAACAACTCCGGAATCGTCTGTTCAAAATTAACTCCATAGCGAATATCCGTTCCTGCCGCCGCCGTCTTTCGTATAGATGAAGCAGTGAACCGAACAGCAATTCCGGCCGCTTCGCTCAACGGAAAACCATTTATCACAGCCGCTAAAAGCGCCGAGCCGAACACGTCGCCCGTTCCGTGATAATAACCCGGAACGCGGACTTCAAAAATGCAGGCGGTTTCTCCGGTGGCGGCATCGTATGTGGCGGCGCCCAACTCTTTCCCGTTGAAGGATACGCCGGTCAATACCACTTGTTTGGGTCCCAGTGCACTGAGTTTTTTGAGCAAGCCGGAGATATATTTTTCGTCATGTGGACAAGGATTGTAAGGCTCGCCCAACAACAAGGCCGCTTCCGTAAGATTCGGCACAATAATATCCGCTTTCCGGCACAGCCTGCTCATTCCCACAGCAAATTCCGGAGTGAAAATTTTATACAGTTCGCCGTTATCCGCCATCACCGGATCGACCAAAATAAGGTTATCACGTGTTTTGAATGTATCGAAGAAGCGGCCAATCAAATCCAACTGCTCAAACGATCCTAAAAATCCGGTATAAATCGCGTCAAACTGAATATCCAAAGCTTTCCAGTGGTTGGCAATCGGTTGAATATCTTCCGTTAAATCGCGGTAAGTAAAATCGGCGAAACCGCCTGTATGTGTGGACAAAACTGCTGTGGGCAATACGGTAGTTTCAATTCCTGCAGCCGAAATAATCGGCAAGGCAACCGTCAACGAACATTTTCCGAATCCCGAAATATCGTGGATTGCGACGACTCTTTTCAATTTCTTCATTGTTATTTTATTTTGATTTGAATTGAGTGCAAATGTACGGAAAATTCTTTCTCCTGCGCAATCTCTCGCGTCTTTTCGTCAACGCTCAACTCCGTACCCAACATTTTGCCGGAATATGCAATCTTAAAATTGCCGGCTGGAGCGGATAACTCTGTTTGGCAATCAGATGATTTTCATGTAATTTTGTACGATTATTTATAAATACGTACGGATAATAATGAATAATGAACTTACTAACCCAAATTAATTCCCCGTCCGATTTGCGCCTGCTGAAACCGGAAAAACTGGAGGCAGTCTGCAAAGAACTGAGGCAATATATCATTGAGATATTGGCTGAAAATCCCGGACATTTCGCTTCCAGTCTCGGAACAGTCGAATTGACCGTCGCCCTGCATTATGCGTTTAACACGCCCTACGACCGCATCGTTTGGGATGTGGGACATCAAGCCTACGGTCACAAAATCCTGACCGGACGCCGCGACCGGTTTCACACGCTCCGGAAATTGGGAGGTATCGGCGGTTTCCCGAATCCGGAGGAAAGCGAATACGATTCTTTCATTGCCGGACATGCTTCCAATTCCATTTCCGCTGCCCTGGGAATGGCTGTCGCATCAAATCTGAAAAACGAGCCCGACCGGAAAATCGTCGCGGTTATCGGCGACGGCGCTATGACCGGCGGACTGGCTTTCGAAGGTTTAAACAACGCTTCTTCAACACCCAATAATTTGCTGATTATATTAAACGATAACAATATGTCTATTGACAAACCGGTGGGCGGAATGAGCGAATATTTGGTGCATATCACGGCTTCACGAACTTATAATACCATCCGGTATAAACTATATAATTCATTGAAAGAAAAAGGTTTTTTCCGCGAAGGCAAAAAAGAAGCCATCCTGCGTTTCAACAACAGTTTGAAAGCCTTATTGACGCGGCAACACAATATATTCGAAGGTTTCAATATCCGCTATTTCGGACCTGTGGACGGACATGACGTAAACGGACTGGTGCGGATTATCAACAATATCAAAAACATGTCGGGTCCCAAACTGCTTCACATCCGGACAATCAAGGGGAAGGGTTTTGAGCCTGCCGAGCGGGAAGCCACCGTTTGGCACGCTCCCGGAAAATTCAACAGAGAAACCGGCGAACGGACAGTCCGGAAATCAAAGGACGGACTGCAATTATACCAGGATATTTTCGGGCATACTCTGGTGGAATTAGCCAAAGCAGACAGCCGGATTGTCGGCATTACGCCGGCTATGCCGACCGGAAGTTCCATGATTTACCTGATGAACGAAATGCCCGAACGCGCTTTCGACGTCGGCATTGCCGAAGGCCATGCCGTAACTTACGCCGCAGGCTTGGCAAAAGAAGGCTTGTTTCCGTTCTGCAACATCTATTCATCGTTTATGCAACGCGCTTTCGACCAGGTTATTCACGACGCTGCCCTGCAAAAACTCGATATGGCGCTTTGTTTAGACCGCGCGGGACTGGTCGGCGAAGATGGCGCGACGCATCACGGCGTTTTCGATTTGGCTTGTTTGCGTTATATTCCGAATCTTACCATTGCTTCTCCGCTCAACGAAATCGCGCTTCGCAACCTGATGTTCACCGCGAGCCGTCCCGCAACGGGCGTTTTTGTTATTCGTTATCCGCGCGGAAAAGGGGAGTTGACGGATTGGGAAAAGCCGTTTGAAATATTGCCGGTCGGAAAGGGGCGCAAGTTGAAAGACGGGAAAGACACGGCAGTATTAAGCATCGGTCCCATTGGAAATATTGCCGCCGAAGCAATCGAAAAAGCGAAAACGGGTGCGGCGCATTACGATATGATTTACTTAAAACCCATTGACACGGAATTGCTGCATGAAGTCGGGAGAAATTTCCGGCGAATCATTACGGTTGAAGACGGAACCGTTCAGGGCGGATTGGGTAGCGCCGTCATGGAATTTATGATGGAAAACGGCTATACGCCTGTTATCAGGCGAATAGGCGTTCCCGACCATTTTATCGAACACGGAACAATTGCGGAACTCCGTCACCTGTGCGGTATGGATGCAGAGAGTATTGCAAAGACGATTACGGAAGACCAGCCGTCGTCATTGCGAGCCGGAGAAAAACCGTAGCCGTCACCCGTAGCCGCGAAGCGGCGCGGCAATCCGGAAAAACAGAACCACGCCCTCGTCATTCCACCCTCTCTGTTTTTCTTTCCCCCGCCGGCGCGGGAAATGTTAACGCAGTCTGCCTTTGCATCCTCGCCGCCACCCTTGCGAAGGCTTTGCCCGAAGCAATCCGTAAAAGGAACATTCTTTTAAGATAAAGAACATTCCTTATCGTAAAAGGAACATTCCTTGCGGCAAAAGGAACATTCCTCGCGGTAAAAGGAACATTCCTTACGGCAAAAGGAACATTCCTTACGGCAAAAGGAACATTCCTTATGGCAAAAGGAACATTCCTTACGGTAAAAGGAACATTCCTTATGGTAAAAGGAACATTCCTTACAGTAAAAGGAACATTCCTTACAGTAAAAGGAACATTCCTTACGGTAAAAGGAACATTCCTTATGGTAAAAGGAACATTCCTTTTTAATAAAATAACCTTCTTTTAAAGATGGGAATGACGCCTGTGGGTTTTCCGGATTTGGGGGTATATCAAAAATAACTTGTATCTTTGTAACGGGAATACTAATAATATTATACGGGATAATTCCGAAAATTATATACGCATGAAAATACGCTTTTTAGGCACGGGAACTTCCACAGGCAATCCGGAA
>JAIRKG010000087.1 GCA_031260235.1 Dysgonamonadaceae bacterium
AGTGCAGATCATCCCGCTTTCTAAGGCAGGGATTTTATTTACTTATATAGGGTAATGTTGAGACCGCTATCGTTGTTTTTTTATACCTTTGCCCTGTTTTTCAAAAAACAATTTACGATAAAATTAAATTAATATTTGTACTTATGGACTTTCAACCCAAATTATTCACTGCATTAAAAAGTTATTCAAAAGAGAAATTTCTGACCGACCTGATGGCCGGCGTCATCGTCGGAATTGTCGCCTTGCCATTGGCTATCGCTTTTGGAATAGCGTCGGGAGTAAGTCCCGAAAAGGGCTTGATCACTGCGATTATCGGCGGGTTCATCGTTTCATTTTTGGGTGGCAGTTCCGTGCAAATCGGCGGTCCGACCGGTGCTTTTATCGTTATTGTTTATGAGATTATTCAGCAATTCGGTCTGTCGGGTCTGGCTGTTGCGACCGTTTTGGCAGGCGTCATGCTGGTCGGGATGGGTATATTGCGTCTGGGAAATATCATCAAGTTTATGCCCTATCCTATTATTGTCGGTTTTACCGGCGGTATTGCGCTGATTATTTTCACGACGCAGATTAAAGACCTGTTCGGACTTGAGATAGCAGACGTCCCTGCCGATTTTATTTCCAAATGGATTGCTTATGGAAAAGCGGCAGCGTCGCTGAATATTTGGTCTTTATTGACGGGAATACTGAGTATTCTTATTATTATTTATTCGCCGCGGGCGATAAAAAAGATTCCCGGATCGCTGATTGCGATTATTGCAGTAACCGGCCTCGTTTATATCCTGAAGAACTTTCTGGGAATTACAGGTATAGAAACCATCGGCGACCGCTTTGAAATCAATGCGGTTTTGCCGGCGCCGCAAACGATTCCCGTTAATTTATCAACCATCAACCTGCTTTTACCTTCGGCTTTTACCATTGCCATGCTGGGCGCTATCGAATCTTTACTTTCGGCGACCGTTGCCGACGGCGTTACGGGCGACAGGCAAAATTCCAGTATGGAACTGATTGCCCAGGGCGCTGCCAACATCGTTTCCCCTTTGTTCGGCGGAATCCCCGTAACGGGAGCAATTGCAAGGACTATGACCAATATCAACAACGGCGGACGAACGCCGGTAGCGGGAATTATCCACGCAGTGGTATTATTGTTGATATTGCTTTTCCTCGTCCCGTTGACCAGACATATTCCAATGTCCTGTTTGGCAGGCGTTCTGATAATCGTTGCCTGGAACATGAGCGAATGGCGGACATTCCGTTCTTTGCTGAAAAATCCCAAGTCAGACGTAATCGTCCTGCTGGTAACGTTCTTCCTGACGGTTATTTTCGATTTAACCATTGCTATCGAAACAGGCATTTTACTGGCGATGGTTCTTCTCGTGAAACGGCTGTCGGAAACATCCGGCATTTTCATCATCAAGGATGAAATAAACATGAAATCCGACGCGGAAAAAACGGCAGATAACGACAAACTGATTCTTCCGGAAGGCGTCGAGGTGTATGAGATCGAGGGACCTTTCTTTTTTGGCATTGCCAATCGGCTGGAGGGAAGTATGCAGTGGACGGGGATAGGCAACAAGCGTCCCAGGATACGGATCATCCGGATGCGAAAAGTACCGTTTATGGATTCGACCGGATTGCACAATCTGGAAAGTCTTTTCCGGCTGTCGAAGAAAGAAAACATCCGGCTGATATTGTCGGGAGTAAACGAAATGGTGCGCGGGTTGCTCAACAAGTCGGGCTTTGCAGATAAAATAGGCCATGAAAATATTTGCAGCGACATTAATGCAGCATTGAAAAGAGCGCGATATGAAGAAATTCTATAACTTTGCCGTATGAAACCGATAGTAATGGTAGATTTGGCTACCCAATACCAAAGAATGAAGGTCGAAATAAACGCTGCGATTTCGAAAGTGATTTGTTCCGGTCAGTATATTGAAGGAAAAGTCGTGCAGGATTTTTCCGCAAGTCTTGCGGCTTATACCGGCGCAAAATATGCGATTCCGTGCGCCAACGGAACAGATGCGCTTCAGATTGCATTAATGGCTGTGGGATTGCAAGCAGGAGACGAGGTGATTATTCCGGATTTTGCATACGTTGCCGCAGAAGAAGCGGTTGCACTGTTAAACCTGACGCCTGTTCCGGTAGACGTCGATCCTTTGACTTTCAACATCGACGTAAAGAAAATACTCGTAGCTCTTTCCCTGAAAACCAAAGCCATTATTCCGGTGCATCTTTTCGGGCAATGTTCCGATATGGCTCCCATTTTGAAAATTGCCCGGAAGAACGCTTTGTATGTTATTGAAGACAACGCCCAGAGCATCGGCTCGGTTTATACATTCCCGAACGGCGACAGGCAGCAGGCCGGAACGATCGGCGACGTCGGCGCCGTGTCTTTTTTCCCGACTAAAAATCTGGGCTGTTATGGCGACGGCGGCGCTTTATTGACAAATAATGAAGAGCTGGCACAAAAAATACAGATGATTGCTTCGCATGGGCAGTCGCGGAAATATTATCACGAAGTGATTGGCTGCAATTCGCGTTTGGATGCGCTTCAAGCGGCTGTGTTAAACGTAAAGTTACCCTATCTGAATACTTATATCCAATCGCGACAACAAATAGCGCAGGCTTATGACAAAGCGCTGGCGGCAAGGCCGGATTTGTATGAAACGCCCGAATGTTTACCTGCTTCAACACATGTATATCACCAGTATACGCTTAAAGTGAAACAAAACAAACGGGACGATTTGCAACAATACCTGAAACAAAAAGGAGTACCGACAATGATTTATTATCCCGCGCCTTTGCACAAACAACCTGCTTTCAGAGGCATAATCCGAATCGGAAGCGATTGGACCGAAACCGAACAACTCTGCAAATCGGTACTTTCTTTGCCCATTCATACGGAACTTGACGAGGAACAAATTCATTATATCACCGATTTATTGGTTAATTATGAATAATTACCAAGCGCATCCGACGGCAATCATTGACGAAGGCGCAAAAATCGGAAACGGAACAAAAATCTGGCACTTTTCGCACATTATGTCCGGTTCTGTAGTCGGCGAAAATTGTAATATCGGACAAAATGTGGTTATTTCCATAAAAGCATGTTTAGGCAACAACGTCAAGGTGCAAAACAATGTCTCCGTATATACGGGCGTTACATGCGAAGACGACGTTTTCCTCGGGCCTGGTTGCGTATTCACCAATGTTTCAAATCCCCGCAGTTTTATTTCCCGCAAAGACGAATTTAAGCCGACTTTGGTCAAACGCGGTGCAAGTGTCGGCGCTAATGCAACCATTCTGTGCGGAATAACCATCGGCGAATATGCCATGATTGGGGCAGGAGCGGTGGTTACAAAAGATGTGCCGCCCTTTGCACTGATTGTCGGAAATCCGGGGAAACAGGCCGGATGGGTCGATAAAGAAGGGAATACCAAAATTACAATCTAATTATCAGGCAATGCAACACAAAACGCGGGGAATTGTCCTGCACAATTCGGCATACAGCGATATCTACTCTATCACATTGATTTATACGGAAGAATTCGGAATGACTTCCTATTTGCGGGCAAAACCCAAAAGCCGGAAAACCCGGACGCCGCAATCGCTGTTTCATGCTTTGTCTGTCCTGGATTTGGATGTGGAACACCGGAATTTGCGCGATATCCAACGAATTAAAGAAGCAAAAGTGCATATTCCCTTAGTCTCGCTGTTGATCGACCCCGTGAAAAGCGCCATTTGTATTTTTCTCGCCGAGTTAATCAGCAAAACAGTAAGGGAAACGCAGCCTAACAAAAGCCTCTTCGATTTTTTGCTGCAATCCGTTCAAGTATTGGAATTGACCGATAAATCCTGCGCCAATTTCCACCTGGTGTTTATGGTTATCCTGAGCCGTTTCCTGGGTTTCTATCCCGACGATTCCGACTACAAAGAAGGGACATTTTTCGATATGCAGAACGGCGTTTTTGTCAACAGCCAACCCTTGCATCCCCGCTTTCTCAATCCCGGCGACAGCCGTTTCTTTTATAACCTCCTGCGAATCAAATATGAAAATATGACTGCTTTCAAATTGACCGGTATTGAACGCAAAGCCATCATTACCGCTATTTTAGAATATTACCGGTTGCATTTGACGCATTTCCCGGGTATCAAATCTTTGGAGGTTTTGCACGAAGTTTTCGGGTAATTTGTTCTTCACCCCCGCAACGCCCCCGTCACTGCCCACCCAGTCTTTGCCCCGCACCCCGTCATTGCGAGCCGCGTAGCGGCGTGGCAATCCAGCAAAAAACCTCACTTCGTCATTGCAATTCCTGGATTGCTTCGGGCATCCGCCCTCGCAATGACGGCCGCGGCGCAGCAACCCCCACAAAAAAAACCAAAGCCCCCCAGTCGGGAGGCTTTTTCAAAATCCAAATAAAAAAATTAAATTATTTATATGTTTTATTCATTATCATGCTTGCCGAGTACTCGGAAAACGTTTTTCGACCCCGAAAGTTATTTGCCGAGTACTCGGAAAACGTTTTTGACCCCGTCATTGCGAGCCGCGATAGCGGCGCGGCAATCCAGAGAAAAACCCCACCCCGTCATTGCGATTTCCGGATTGCTTTGCTTCGCACCCTACTCTATGCGACTCCAGTTCCTAAGTGTACTACTCTTAGCTTCCCACACCTCCCCAAACACGTGACTTCCTACTACAGTTGTACCGTCTGACAAGACATCTGTAGTGGACATTCTTACAACTCCCTGGGGAATTTTCTCGAAATAGTCTATACGACCGGGTAGTGCATTTGCGCCTGTGGCGAGCGTTGCTCGTTCGTGAGAGTCAAGCCTAACTCCAAACCGACTAATACCACCCTCTTCATTTATCAGCTGCTTTTCTAACGCCCGTAAACCTGCCTGTTCTTGCGCAGTTAAAGGCTCCGGCGTTGAAGAAGAAGAAACCCGCTGCCACCCCCTTGAGTCCTGCGCACGCCTAGTTATTCCAGGGGTCATTCTTACAGGCTTTCCTCTCAACGGCGCAGCAATCCCTGGCCGCACAGACACCGTAGGCCTAACCACAAAGTCAGAACCTTCCCGTATATACAACAAAGGCCTTATAACAGCCGGCTGAGACTTTACTACATCTATAATACTTTGCGGCGGCATCTGAACGTTCTGTGGTTCCGGCATTGCCTTCTCCGAAGCCCGAGGAGCAGCCGCCGCATAACTGTCGCCAATCGCAGCTATCTCGGCAACAATCGCAACGGTTGCCAGAAAATACATTACATTGTCGAAGACCGTGTTCTCCGGCGCGCCTAGATAACCGAAATGAAAGCCGCTCC
>JAIRKG010000084.1 GCA_031260235.1 Dysgonamonadaceae bacterium
TTTTGGCGAGGCTTTTTTATCTTATAAAGATTAATTCTTGCGTGAATTTTGTCGCATTTCATTTTTCCTTAATATTTATTAAAAATACGCATTTCATTTTTCCTTTTTGTCGCATTTCATTTTGCGGGATTTATTTAGTACGCGACGAACGGAGACCGGTACGCGGGGCGGGAGACCGGTTGGTGTCTCTGTTCACCGAGAACTGTTTCTCATGAACCGTTTCCCTTTTTTTCAGTTCATTCAGATTTTCAATGTGTTTTCTTTCCAAAAACTCGTAAATCCCACCGAGGTGTTCTTTCACCTTTTGGTTTCCAAATTCATAAACTTTATCTACCAGTCCATCTAAAAATTCGCGATCGTGGGAAACGATGATGGCCGTGCCGTCAAATTCTTTCAACGCTTCTTTCAATACATCTTTTGAGCGCATATCTAAGTGGTTGGTCGGCTCGTCGAGGATCAACAGATTGACCGGTTCGAGGAGCAGGCGGATCATTGCCAGGCGGGTGCGCTCGCCGCCGGAAAGCACGGCGACCTTTTTGTCGGAAGCCTCTCCTCCGAACATGAAAGCGCCGAGGATGTCGCGGATTTTAGCGCGGACGTTGCCTGTAGCTACATAGTCGATTGTCTCAAAAACCGTCAGTTTTTCGTTCATCAGATCTGCCTGATTTTGGGCAAAATAACCTATTTTGACATTGTATCCCAATTGGAGTTTACCGTCAAACGGGATTTGTCCCATGATACACTTGACAAGGGTCGATTTGCCTTCACCGTTTTTACCGACAAAGGCGACTTTTTCCCTGCGACTGATGGTCAATGTGGCGTCTTTGAAAACGACATGCTCGCCGTAGGATTTTCCAACATTTTCCATAACAACAGGGTAGGATCCTGATCGCGGAGCAGGCGGGAATTTCAACCGCAAAGCGGAATTGTCTTCTTCGTCGATTTCGATACGGTCTAATTTTGCCAACTGCTTAATACGGCTTTGTACCTGCACGGCTTTGGAGTCTTTGTAGCGGAATCGTTCGATAAATTCTTCCGTATCTTCAATTTGTTTCCGTTGATTTTCGTAAGCCCTCAGTTGCTGTTCGCGACGTTCCCTCCTCAATTCCACATATTTGGAATAGTTGACGCGGTAGTCATAGATTTTCCCCAGCGATATTTCGACGGTTCTTTGGCAAACGCGATCGATGAAAGCCCTGTCGTGAGAAACGGCAATCACGGCGTTGGCTTGTGTGGCGAGGAAGTTTTCCAGCCATTGGATAGATTCGATGTCGAGATGGTTGGTCGGTTCGTCGAGCAGTAGAATATCCGGTCTCAGCAGGAGCAGTTTAGCTAGTTCGATACGCATACGCCAGCCGCCGCTGAATTTGTTGGTTGGACGATCGAAATCGGTTCTCAGGAAGCCCAATCCCAACAGGGTTTTTTCTATTTCTGCCTCAATGTTGGAGACGCCTTCCATCGTCAGACGCTCGTTGAGTGTAGAAATATTGTCAATTAATTTGTAGTAGGATTCCGAATTATAATCTTCACGGGTTGCCAATTCGATGTTCATGTTTTCTAAATCGGATTCCATTTGCATAATCCGGCTGAAAGCCAGGGCGGCTTCTTCTTTGACAGTGCGCTCGTCGGTAACCCGCATCTGTTGCGGAAGGTATCCGACTATGGAATCGCGCGGGATAACTACCTTGCCTTTAGTCGGTTCTTGCAAGCCGGCGAAGATTTTCAGGAGTGTACTTTTCCCTGCGCCGTTCTTTCCGACGAGCGCTATTTTGTCTTTTTTATCTATTACGAAACCGATTTTGTCGAGCAGAGTGAAACCTCCGAATGAGACGGTTAGATTTTCTATTGAGAACATTTTTAACTTTAAAAGCGAATATTCAATTCCATATTAAAAAAGTTTTTCGGGATATTCACCTTTTCCCGCCAATTCTTTGAGTTTAGCGACCACGCCGTGGCGGTCGTCAGCGTATGTAACCCCAAACCATTTGGAAGGCGTGTCTAACACTTTGACTTTTGCTTTCCCGCTTACAATTAAATTATTAACGACAAGCGGTATGAAAAATTCCGCTTTGGGGTTGTCCTGATTTTTCGTGAGGAAATCGACAAACTGTTTTTCCGAATAATCGAAATATTCGGGGGTAAATCCCCACATATTCATGGATACGGGAGTGTTTTCGCCGATGGCTTGCAAGTCGCCCGGCTCGTCCTTATATTTGATTTTCCCGTCTGTATCGCGAATGATGTAAGTACGTTCCACAACCGTAGTCAGGAAATCGTTTGCATCTTTTTCGCAAACGCCGCGAGCCACCGACCCGCTTTCCGAGAGGGTATTTCCCACCCGGTAGCCAATCATACAATAGTTATTTTGTCTGCCTTCTAAAACGGTCAGGTATTCTGCCAAAATCCGGAAACTTTCCCTGCCGTAAAAATCGTCGGCGTTAATGACAGCAAAAGGCTCGCGAATTACCGGTTTGCCCATCAAGACAGCGTGATTGGTTCCCCAGGGTTTTTCGCGGTTTGCGGGGACGCTGAATCCTTTAGGAAGATAATCCTGTTCTTGAAAAACGATTTCGACAGGAATAATGTTCACATATTTTTTGAGAATCTTTTCCCTGAAATCCGCCTCAAAAGTGTGCCGGATAACGAAAACGATTTTACCGAATCCGCCTCTCACTGCGTCATAAACCGAATAATCCATAATGGTTTCGCCGTTTGGACCCAGTCCGTCCAATTGTTTCAAGCCCCCGTAGCGGCTACCCATGCCGGCAGCGAGAATAAATAATGTTGGTTTCATGCGTTTTTTGATTTTTAATGCGTTAAATATTGGAAACAAAGGTAATTATTTTTTGTCATATCAGGGAGAATTGTTTTGCACCGGAAAATATTTGTTGTGCAACCC
>JAIRKG010000010.1 GCA_031260235.1 Dysgonamonadaceae bacterium
AAAACATTACTTTTGCCGCGAAACAATTGAAAAGGGGCATTAGCTCATCTGGCTAGAGCGTATGACTGGCAGTCATAAGGTGACGAGTTCGATCCTCGTATGCTCCACTAATTGAAAACCAACAAGTTACCCGTCGTACGTTTGCTTATACGAGGGTTTTTTTGCTTTAAGACGAGAAGACAATCAAAGCACCGTCATAGTAACCTGTTTTGGAAAGAAGTGGAGACTTGCATTCTGTCATGTCAATATGTTTTCGTGTGGAATCGGAGAATGATATGCAGCTGTTATGCTTTGGTATTATTGCTATAATCAGCACATCATAGTTTATTTTTGTAAATGGGTGGAAGATGGGGCTCGAACCCACGACCCTCAGAACCACAATCTGATGCTCTAACCAACTGAGCTACGACCACCATGTTTGCTTTCGCGTTGCAAAGATACGTTTTCCGTTTGAATTGTGCAAAAATTTTGTAAAAATTCCCTCTGCAATTCGGGTTTTTCTATAAAACTTTATTAATTTTGTGTCCGCTTTCATTCCCAAATGCCGTACAAACCAAAGGTTTGAATATTAATAACTCCTAATGAAGCGAAGCAATTGGAGGCATGGAAAAGGAAAGGGGATGTAATCTGCACAAAATGAGTAAATGGCTTTGGAAAAATGAAACGCTATAACGAAGAAGAGGCACTAATGCAACTAAAGAGCGCCAACCCTGTTTTGCAAAGGGAAGCATTCGAACAAATTGTTTATTTTTACAGTGAAAAGTTATACCGGCAAATTCGGAAAATGGTCTTATCGCATGATGACGCCAACGATTTGTTACAGAATACTTTCATCAAAGCATGGATGAACATAGATCTTTTCAGGGGAGATGCCAAACTGTCTACATGGCTGTATAAAATCGCTATTAATGAATCAATTACTTTCCTAAACAAGCAACACGCACAAAATAATATTTCCATAGACGATAAAAATGTTTTTCCGTTCGACAGACTGGAAAGCGACGAATATTTCGATGGGGACGCGCTCCTAATAAAATTACAAAAGGCTATCCTTACATTGCCCGAAAAACAGAA
This sequence comes from Dysgonamonadaceae bacterium, assembly GCA_031260235.1. GTDB lineage: Bacteria > Bacteroidota > Bacteroidia > Bacteroidales > Azobacteroidaceae > Azobacteroides. Next base: position 1,075 of record JAIRKG010000010.1, read on the forward strand.
ATTAGTCTTTAACATGCGTTATTACGACGAAATTCCTTATGAAGAGATGTCGGAAATACTTGGAACTTCCGTCGGGGCGCTGAAAGCTTCCTATCACCATGCCACAAAAAAAATAGAGCAATTTTTGAATCGCGATTAAACTTTTTTCACATAATTGCGTCCTATAAAACAGGAAAAAACAATACGATTATGAATAAGACTGATAACAAATTAGATGCAATCCCCAAGAACGATCCATTCAAAGTGCCGGAAGACTATTTTGAAAATTTTGTTGCCGACTTAATGTCAAAATTGCCCGAACGTCCGGTCGAAACGCCCCAAACAGTCAGTTTATGGGAAAGAATAAAACCGTGGACATATATGGCTGCGATGTTTGCAGGCATTGCGTTAATGCTTAATTTATTTACGAAAAAGCCTGGCAAGGGGCAGGATTTTACCGTTCCTGCGTATGTTTCCGAAGGTTTAAATCTGAGTTCTTCCAATGATATAGAAGATTTTTACCGCTATTACGAAGACGAACTGACGAAAATTATGTACGACGATACGGTGGCAGATTTTTATAGCAATGTAGATATTAAAAACGAGAAATAGATATGCAAAAAAAAATGACCTGGCTGTTATTATTCAGTTTCCTCGGGCTGAATTTTCACCTTTCCGCACAAGACAGCAAAAAGAAAGCCGAGTTTGAAGCCTTCAAAAAAAGACAGATCGCTTTTATTTCGCAAGCGATGAATTTAACGGACAATGAAGCCAAAATCTTTTGGCCACTCTGCAACGAATTTCAGGCAAAGAAATTTGCCGCAAGCTGGCATGTGAGAAAATTAACGCACGAATATATCAAAGATGAGAAAGAAGGCAAACATCACTCGGAAGAAGAATATTCGGTTATCATAAAACAGAATGCAGAAACCAGAGTGCAGGAAGCAAAGCTGGAACAGGAATACATCGTTAAGTTTGCCGAAATAATTCCTGCCGGAAAGGTCTTTCTTTATCTGGAAGCAGAGCGGCAGTTTGCACGTAAGGAAGCAAGCCGCCGAAGTAAAAAATAATATCCGGCCGCTAAGTCTGTCGAAGCCACAACTTTATTTTCACCTGATTTCCTTGAACAAGACTACCTTAGTTCCTTCGTTTTCCATATGGATTAATTAATATTTTATGGCTTATGAATAAGACAACCCTTTTGTTTCTTTTTATCCTTTTATGTAATGATTTTTCAATCGCCCAAACCGGAAATAATCCAATACAACTCAACGATATACTCAATGGGGCGTATGCGTCGGAGGATATGTCTGAAATACGTTCCCTTCCCGACGGGGAGCATTACACGGTTTTGAGCAGCGACAAAAAAGCGATTCTCAAATATGCTTACAAAACGGGGAAAATAACCGATACGCTGTTTCACGTGGATAAAGCACGTGAAACCAAACTGGCAAATATTGATGGATATGCCATTAACAGCACGGGATTCCGCATCCTGGTCTGGACGGACAAAGAGTCTGTTTATCGCCATTCGTGGAAAGCCAATATGTATGACTATGACACGAGGCGGAATTTTTTAAAGCCTCTGTCGGATACTCAGGGAAAGCTGATGGCGCCTCTCTTTTCGCCCGACGGAAAGATGTGTGCGTTCGTGAGGGACAACAATATCTGGCTGAAGAAATTCGATTACGATACCGAATCGCAGATTACCAAAGATGGCGAATTTGGGAAAATCCTGAACGGTGTAACCGACTGGGTGTATGAAGAAGAATTTTCAACGACCGGCCTGACGTCCTGGTCGGCGGACAGTAAATTTCTGGCTTTTGTCAAATCCGACGAATCGAATGTGCCGCTTTACCGTTTTCAGGTTTTCGACGGCGCCCCGTATACGGGGTTTTATGAATATAAATATCCGAAACCCGGCGAAAACAATTCTGCGGTTGGTGTTTATGTTTATAATACAGATACGAAAACCATAAGGAAAATGAATATTCCAATGAATGCCGACGGCTATATTCCCGCAATTCGTTTCACGGAAAACATTGATCAGTTGGCAGTCATGACTTTGAATCGGAATCAAAACCGTTTCGACATGTATTATGCCAATCCCAGATCGACTGTCGCCCGCCTGATCTTTCGCGATGAAAACAAATATTACATCAACCCCGACTGGATTTCCGCGATTCGTTTCAGCAAAGACCATTTTCTGTATGTCAGTGAAAAAGACGGATTCGCTCATATTTATTTATATGCCATCAATGGTATTCGGGAAAGGCAGGTAACTTCCGGTAACTGGGACGTTACGGCGCTTTATGGTTTTAATCCCGAAACGAAAACGGTTTATTACCAGTCGGCGGAAGAAAATCCGTTGCGGCGTTCGGTTTATAAGGTCGATGCAAAAGGCGTGAAAACCAGACTGTCTGCCGGAGAGGGAACAAATTCGGCAACTTTCAGCCGTAATTTCCAATATTTCGTCAACTATTTTTCAAATACAGCAACGCCGACCATTGTTACGCTTCACGATGAAAAAGGCAAGCAACTTAGGGTTTTGAACGATAATCAGGCTTTACGGAATACACTGCAAACGCTTCTATATGTGGAAAAAGAATTTTTCACATTCTCCAATTCGTCGGGCGACGTACTGAACGGATGGATGATGAAACCTGTCGATTTCAATCCCGCCCGCAAATATCCCGTATTGATGGTGCAATACAGCGGCCCTAATTCTCAAACGGTTTTGGACAGGTATGAAATGAATTGGACGGTTTACCTTGCCGGTCTCGGGTATATCGTCGTTGCGGTGGATGGACGCGGGACGGGCGCTCGCGGCGAAGTTTTCCGGAAATGTACCGGTATGCAACTGGGGGTTTATGAATCGGACGACCAGATTGCGGGCGCAAAATATTTGAGCAGATTAAACTGCGTGGATAAGGATAGAATCGCTATTTGGGGCTGGAGTTACGGCGGATACAACGTTTTGATGTCCATGAGTCGCGGAAACGGTATTTTCAAAGCAGGCGTCGCAATCGCCCCCGTTACCGACTGGCGGTTTTATGATTCGGTTTATACGGAACGGTTTATGAAAACGCCGCAACAAAACGAAAACGGGTACAATATTTCGTCGCCATTGAAACTGGCTGCCGGTTTGCAGGGACGCTTGCTGCTGGTGCATGGAACTTCCGACGATAATGTGCATTTTACGAATGCCATATATTATATGAAAGCGCTGGAAAAAGAAGGAAAGATGTTTGATACGCAAATATATCCGGATAAAAACCACAATCTTTCGGGCTTGGAAACGCAGACACATTTGTATGGTAGGATTATTGATTTTTTGAATCGGAATTTACTCTAACCTCACTGCAATAAACGTTTATACAGTTGCGAAAAACCATGAATGGATGAATCGGCAAAGAAAACCGGAGTGGCTAAAAATTAATTTTGGAAACAACCAACTGTTTTCGGCAACGGGAAACATTGTGGAATCTCAGCATCTGCACACGATTTGCCGGAGCGGACGATGCCCAAATCTGGGCGAATGTTGGAATCGCGGAACGGCGACTTTCATGATTGGCGGGAACGTCTGCTCCCGTTCCTGCAAGTTCTGCAACACAAAATCGGGCAGGCCTTTGCCGCTTAATCTTGACGAACCTTTGAAAATTGCCCGCTCCATTGAAAAAATGGGATTGAAACATGCGGTGATTACTTCCGTCGACAGGGACGATTTGCCGGACTATGGGGCGGGGCACTGGGCAGAAACAATCCTGCAAATAAAAAAACTGAATCCGCAGACTACGATTGAAGCGCTTATCCCTGATTTTAGAGGAAATACGAATTGCCTGAACCGTGTCGCCAATACTCGTCCCGAAATAATTTCACACAATATGGAAACGGTTAAACGCCTGACGCCTGCAGTACGGAGCGCCGCAGAATATGAACGGAGTCTGTCCGTTTTACGATATATTGTAAACGCTCATATAGCTGCCAAATCGGGATTGATGCTGGGTTTGGGAGAAACGGCAGACGAAATCTGCGAATTAATGGACGATTTATTGGACGCAGGCTGTAAACGCTTGTCCATCGGACAATACCTGCAGCCCTCGAAAAAACATACTCCGGTTGAAAATTATATTCATCCCGACGTTTTTGCCCGATACGGGGAAATTGCTTACGGCAAAGGATTTGAACATGTAGAAAGCGGTCCCTTGGTGCGTTCTTCCTTTCATTCGGCGAATTTTTTACCGCCTGCTTAATCCAACGGCAACAGGCATAATTTTTCACACCTGTTTATGACAGACAAAAATGTTTTTGAGAACAAGAAGGCGGTTTATTACACCCTGGGCTGCAAACTCAATTTTGCCGAAACTTCCACAATCGGAAAGCAATTAGCCGAACAGGGCATCCGCAGAGCCCTGCCGGGTGAAAAAGCCGATATTTGTATTATTAACACTTGTTCCGTCACGGAATCGGCAGATAAAAAATGCAGGCAGACTATCCGGAAAATCAGCCGGCTGCACCCCGGCGCTTTCGTAGTCGCGATAGGATGTTACGCGCAGTTGAAACCTGAGGATGCAGGTCGGATAGAAGGCGTCGATTTGGTTTTGGGGACAGGGCAAAAGGCAGATATCGCACAATTCCTGCACGCTCGTAGCGACGACAAAATATTCGTTTCACCCATCAAAGACATCCACACATTCACGCCATCCTGCTCAAAAGGCGACCGTACGCGGTATTTCCTGAAAATTCAAGACGGTTGCGATTATCGCTGTTCCTACTGCACAATCCCGTTTGCCCGCGGACGCAGCCGCAATGGACAGATAGCCGACCTGGTGAAAATGGCGGAAGAAGCAGGCCGTAGCGGCGGGAAAGAAATTGTCCTGACCGGCGTGAATATCGGCGATTTCGGGAAATCGACGGGAGAAACTTTCTTCGATCTAGTGAAAGCGCTGGACAGGGTCGAATCAGTAGAACGCTTCCGTATATCTTCCATCGAGCCCAATTTGCTGACCGACAATATTCTGGAACTCACCGCCCAGTCACAGCGGTTTGCGCCGCATTTTCACATTCCGCTCCAATCAGGCTCCGACGAAGTATTAAAATTCATGCGGAGAAAATATGACACACATTTGTTTGCCGCTAAAATTCAAAAAATCAAAGAATTATTGCCCGACGCTTTTATCGGCGTAGACGTAATTGTCGGAACGAGAGGCGAAACAGACGAATATTTTGAAACATCCAAACAGTTTATACAGTCTTTGCCGGTTTCTCAACTACACGTTTTCAGCTATTCCGAACGACAGGGAACGGCAGCTTTGAACATCAACCACCGGGTGAATCCCCAGGTCAAACAGGAACGAAGCCGGCAATTGCAGGAAATCTCCGACCTAAAAATCAGGGAGTTCTATCGCTCGCAGGCCGGAACATGCCGGCAAGTGCTGTTTGAACACACAAAAAGAGGAAATAAAATGCAAGGCTTCACCGAAAATTATATCAAAGTAGAAGCCGATTACCGGATTTCTTGGATAAACCGGTTGATTCCCGTAACTTTGAGTAATTTTAACGAAGATGAAATAACAATGTCCATATGAACCGTTTTGTATACTGTATTACTTATATGCTGTGTTTCCTGCTGTCGCTCCTGCCCTTGCGCCTGCTGTATTTATTTTCCGATATAGCCTGGTTTATTGTTTATTACATTGTTGGTTACCGGAAAAAAACGGCTCGCAAAAACCTGGTCAATTCATTTCCCGGTAAATCCGCAAAAGAAATCCGCACAATCGAAAAAACCTTCTACCACCGTTTCTGCGACTACATCTTTGAAACCGTTAAACTGTTGAATATGCCTGCGTCGCGCATGAAAAGGCATTTTATCTTCAAAAACGAAGACATGATCCGGTATTTCCTGAAACAAGGCAAACCCGTGATTTTACTGTTGGGACATTTTGGCAACTGGGAATGGATAACCTCTATCGCCCTGTGGATAAAATCCGATGAAAACACGATTATCGGACAAGTCTACCGCCCGTTGCGCAACAAAGTTTCCGATAAACTTTTCCTGCGTTTCCGGAAAAGTTTCCATTCCGTGGGCTTCAGCAAATATGACATATACCGGAAAATTGTAACGATGCGGAAAGCAGGGAAAAACTGGCTGTTGGGATTCATGTCCGACCAGCACCCCTCGCCAAACCAACCGCATATCCGGCTTCGTTTCCTCAATCAGGACACGCCGGTATTGATCGGAACGGAGAAAATCGCCCGCCACGCAGGCGCCGCCGTTTGCTATTTAGACGTTAAACGAACCAAACGAAGTTTCTATGAAGGAAAAGTCAAATTGATTTCCGAAAATCCGGCTGAAAGTCCAGCGTTTGAGATAACAAAAAAATATATGGCGCTGTTGGAGAAAACCGTTTTGCGTGATCCGGGAGGGTATTTATGGACACACCGCCGGTGGCGGGATACCGAAAATCGCGCAGGCTTAGAGTGAAAAACCGCCCAGCATTAGAGCGGCAGAGAGGCGGGGCGGCTCGCAATGACGTGATGAGTTCACAATTTTACTTTCTTTGATTTCCCTTTTTTCGTTTCATTATGAAACCGATCGACCGAAGTAACAACATATTTATACTTCACTTTTCCGCTGTCGTAGGGCAACAAATAAAAAGTTTCCCGCGTGATACAAACAATTTTTGAAGGGTCTGTCAAATTGGGCTTTTCTCTGTTTTCAAATCGGTAGATAACATAATACTGCGCATTTTCTGGATTTTCGAGGCTTCCGTTTTGTTGCCAGTGCAAAACGTAGCCGAGCGGCATCCATTCCGCTTTCAATTGTTTTACATCTTTGGGCGCTTTCTTGTGCTGATGAACATAAGCCGGAATCAATGCCGGATATTTTTGGTAATTGTATCCCAAACTGTCGGCTATGCCTTGCGTATTTTCGATGATGTTATATCCCGACCACCAGCAGTTTCCGCCGATTCCGGAGAGCGTCCTTGCCAACAGCATCTTGGCGGGCAATTGATTTCTCTGTGAATCGGTTGAATCGGCCGCTTTGACGGTACGGACAATATCTTGCCCGATATACAATTGTACATTCATTTTTTGTTCGCTCCACCAGCGGATTAATGTATCGTAATCGGCGGCAGAATGTCCTATTTCCCAATAAAGCTGGGGAATAATATAATCTACCCAACCCTTTTGCGTCCAAAGCAAGACGTCGGCATAAAGGTTGTCGTAATTCTGTAATCCGGTGGTATTGCTTCCCGAACTGTCCGGCGTGCTTCGTTTGTTTCGGTAAATGCCGAAAGGACTAACACCAAAACGCACCCAAGGCTTGGTCAAAATAATGGTATGCTTGATTTCTGCTATCAACAGGTTTATATTGTTCCGCCGCCATTCGCCTAATTGATGCGGTTCGAATCCCTGCCCGTGCGCATACCGGTTAAAACTGTTTTCATCTTCAAACCGTTTTCCCGAAATGGGATACGGATAAAAATAGTCGTCCATGTGGATAGCGTCTACATCATAGCGGCTCACGATATCTTTAATTACGGCGCAAATGTGCTTCCTGTTTTCAGGTATGCCTGGATCGAAATAGATTTGCTTCCCATATTTAATGAACCGTTCCGGATGTTGGTAATAAATATGTTCGGGACATAAGGTGTCGCTTTCGGAAGTTGTTACGCGGTATGGATTCAGCCATGCGTGAAATTCCATATTCCGTTTATGGGTCTCTTCAACGAGAAACGCCATTGGATCGAAATTCCCCAAAGGTGCTTTTCCCTGCGTTCCGGTCAGGTAGCGGCTCCAAGGTTCGATAGCAGAGTGATAGAAAGCGTCGGCGGCAGGACGCACCTGGAAAATCAGGGTATTGATGTGACACGCTTGCAGACGGTCGAGCATCTGTGTGAAATATTGCTCCATTTCAGTCGGAGATATGCCTGCATATTGATTTTGATTGACTACCTGTATCCACGCACCGCGAAATTCGCGCTTCGGAGCGCCTTGCGAATAGATGAACCCGGAAAATAACAGGGAAATGTAAAGAGTAAAGAAATGTGGTTTCATAACAGGCATAAATTAGCGATTCATTTCACAATCTCAGGATAAGTAATTCGTGAATGATAAACCGACAAAAGCCGTTTCAAGAAGACTTGTTTGATTTCTTTGATATGCTTGAACGTCAAAGGTGCATTCTCCATCAAGCCGTCGGCAATCTGGCCGTCGACGATTTTATCAATCAGGGTGCGGAAAGAGTTTTCCGAATAGTCTGTTAGGCTTCGGGAGGCGGCTTCGACCGAATCGGCCATCATGAGGATTGCTGTTTCTTTTGTGTCGGGATTTTCGCCGGAATAATAGGTGAATGCCGATTCGTCTACCGGTTCGTTGGGGAACTGGTTGATGAATGAATTGTAGAAATATTTTGCTTTCCCTTTGCCATGATGTGTTTTAATGAATTGAATAATGACGGAGGGAATCGAATGTTTTTCTGCAATTTTCACGCCGTCGGGTACATGCCTGGTGATGATTCGGGCGCTTTCAACCAGGCTCAATTCATCGTGCGGATTCCGTCCTGCCAAACGGTTTTCAACAAAGTACAGGGGGTTTTCCATTTTCCCAATATCGTGATACAGTGCGCCCGTACGAATCAATTGCGGATTAGCACCGACTTTCACGGCTGCCGCCGTTCCCAGCATCGAAACCTGTAATGAATGTTGGAAAGTTCCCGGTGCTTTTTCGGAGAGTTGCTGCAGGACAGGCAAATTAATGTCCGACAATTCAATCAGCGTAACATTGGAAATGTATCCGAAAGCCTTTTCCAGAATATAAATAAACGGATAGGCACACATCACCAACAGGAAATTTATACCGAAATAAATCAGCATACTCCAGTCCCAATTTGAAAAAACATTGCCCTGGAACAGTAATAATCCGAAATATATCAAAATATAAGTTAGAAGTATGTAAAAAGAACAGGCGATCAGTTGCCGGCGCTGTGTTAAGTCTTGCAGGGCATAAATCGTTACCATGCACGCAAATGTTTGCAGTATAATAAATTCGAGTGGAGACTGAACCATCAGCGAGCAAATCAGGATTGTAATCGTATAGGTCGTCTGGGCTGTTCGCGAATCGAAAAAATTCCGGATTACGATAGGAATGATGGTGTATGGAATGATATATACGTTGAAAAACTCGTATGAAATGGCGATTTCCGTTAATACAACGAAAAACGTCAGTAGCAGCAGGGAAAAAAATACGTCTTTCTTTTGGGCAAAAATTTGTTTCTGCAAATAGAAGAAATGTAAAAAGAAACAGATGACCAACCCGCCGACAAGCAGTGAAATGCCGCCGATAATACCAAATTGCCACAGGACTGTCAAAAACTCGGAACTTTTTATATAATGAGGAAATTTACCGTCCTTTGGGAAAAGAAATATGATAACCAAGATGCTTGCAATGAAGCTTGTATATATGGGTATTTTTAATTTCATGATTCCTTGCTTCGCATTATTAATATTATTCTACTAATGAAAAATCCAGTTGCTTACGTTCCAAATTAGCCTTTACAACTTTGATTGTCAGCGGATCGCCCAAACGATAACGGTGTTTTTTACGGGTACCGATAAGGCTATACGTCTTTTCATCATATTCGTAATAATCATCGACCAGATCACGGATAGGCACCATTCCTTCACATGCCATATCGCCTAATTCTACATACAACCCCCATTCGGTAACGCCCGAAATAACGCCGTCGAAAATCATGCCGACTTTATCCGCCATAAATTCAACCTGTTTATACTTGATGGAAGCCCGCTCGGCACTAACCGCCAGCGATTCCATGTTGGAACAGTGTTTGCAGGCTTCTTCCGTTTGCTGTTCATTGACCGAGCGTCCGCCGGAAAGATAGCGTTCCAGCAAGCGGTGAACCATCATATCGGGATACCGCCGGATTGGCGAAGTAAAATGTGTGTAATGTGTGAAAGCCAAGCCGTAATGGCCGACATTCTGCGTTGAATAAACGGCTTTCGCCATTGAACGGATGGCTAAGGTTTCAATCATGTTCTGCTCTTTTTTCCCTTGAACCGTGTCAAGCAGGTCATTGATACTTTTTGAAATTTCCGCGTCATTGCCTTTGTCTTTCAGTTTATAACCGAAGCGACGGATAAATTCCGCAAAATTCGACAACTTTTCAGGGATAGGCAAATCGTGAATCCGGTACACAAAAGTCTTGGCTTTCTTTGTTTTGCCAACTTTGCCGATATGTTCCGCCACCAGGCGATTTGCCAAAAGCATAAATTCTTCAATCAGTTTGTTGGAATCTTTGGATTCTGCATAAAATATCTTCAGCGGTTTACCGTTTTCATCAACTTCAACTTTCGCTTCGTTGCGGTCGAAATTGATTGCGCCGTTTTTGAAACGTTTTTTCCGAAGAATTTTTGCCAGCCGGTTTAAAGTCAGGATTTCGTCTTTCAAATCTCCTTCTCCTGTTTCGATGATTTGCTGCGCTTCGTCGTAACTGAAACGACGGTCGGAATGGATCACCGTCCGTACGATCCGGTAATTTTTCACTTCGGCATCGTCGGTCAGTTCCACTACCGTTGAGAAGCACAGTTTGTCTTCGTTCTGGCGAAGCGAGCAAAGACCGTTGCTCAGTTTTTCGGGGAGCATTGGAACTGTACGGTCAACCAGATAGACCGAAGTCGCCCGACTGTAAGCCTCTTCGTCGATAACGCTTCCCGGCTTCACATAGTGCGTTACGTCTGCAATGTGAATGCCTATTTCCCAATTGCCGTTTTTCAGTTTGCAAATCGACAAGGCGTCGTCGAAATCTTTGGCGTCTTTCGGGTCGACGGTGAAAGTCGGGACTTGCCGGAAATCTTCGCGTGATTTAATATCTTCGGCAGTGATTTCCACCGGAATTTTTTCGGTGGCTTTTTCCACTTTTTCCGGATATTTATAAGGCAATCCGAAGTTGGCCAGAATAGCGTGCATCTCGGTTTGGTTTTCTCCCGGAGCGCCGAGTACGTCAATCACTTCACCTTCCGGATTATTTGCTTTTTCCATCCATTCGGTGATTTCTACGACTACTTTTTGCCCGTCTTTCGCGCCTTTGAGTTTGTTTTTGGGGATGAAAATATCGTTTGCCAATATCTTGCTGTCTGTTACGGCAAAAGCGTGGCGCTTGCCGATTTCCAAAATACAAACGAAAGTATGCCGCTTTCTTTCAATGATTTCGATAACTTCAGCTTCGGGAGTGCGTCCTTTTCGTTTTGCCAGAATTTGGACTTTTACCTTGTCGCCGTCCATGGCGTGCATGGAATTTCTTTCCGCGACGAACAGCGGATTTCCGCCGTCTTCGGGAATAAACGAGTTTTTACCGTTTGAGCGGCGCTCAAATTTGCCGACGGCCAAAGTTCCCAAACTGTTTAATTTATATTTCCCATTACCGACCGCCGTTAGAAAATCCTCTCCGGATAAATTTCCCAAAATAGCGGCCACCCGCTGGTTGTCGAGTTCCGAAGTAATGCCTATTGCCGCACTGACTTGCCTGTAATTCATTATCTCTTTTGGAGAAGCATTGAAGAGATTGGCAATGCGGCGCGTCAATTCCCCGCCGCTTAATCGCTTTCCTTTTGATTTGTTTTTTGACATGATTAAATTTTTTTGAGTTTATTTTATGAGTATTGCTTCACGAGGAATAATTTGTCCATACCATCAAGCAAAGCAGCCAAAGCCTTCACCATTGCGCTTTCAACCGTTTTCCAGTCAGGCAACTCGTTCCCGATAAACAAAAAACCTGCCAGCAGACCTGTCTCTTTTTCCTGCAAGTTTTGCAAAAGCAACTGTTTATTCAGGCGATATGCTTCCCGAATCAACCGTTTGATTCGATTTCTGTGGACAGCACGCTTGAATTTTTTCTTTGGAACGCTAATCAAAACAGCCGCTTCCGCCCCTGAAACCGGCTGTCGATCGACATAAACCACCCGCAAAGGATAGGCGGTAAAAGAAGTCCCTTTTTCAAACAAAACAGCCATTTCCTTTTGCCTGAAAATCCGCTCTTTTTTCCGAAAAGTTTGTTTATTATTCAACGAAATCTGCCTCCTGTTTTTCTATGGGGTTCAATCCGGTTTTCAAATATTGCTCCAGGGCGGCAACCATAGAAGGGGCTTGCGGGTTCGGCGCTTCTATATCCAAACGTAACCCGGCGTCACGAGCGGTTTTGGCGGTCATTGGGCCGAATGTTCCGATAATTGTTTTGTTCTGCTCGAAATTGGGGAAGTTTTTTAACAGGGACGCAATTCCCGACGGTGAAAAGAACAAAAGAATATCGTAATCAAAAACCTCGTCGGACGTAAAATTGTTGCTTACGGTACGGTACATAATGGCTTTCGTATATTTTATCTTTTTACCATCCAACAGTTTAAGCAAATCTTCATTGTGAACATCCGACACGGGAAGCAAAAAATATTCCTTATTGTTTTTGTGGATATAGGGCATCAAATCTTCGAGTTTGGAAGTGGTGGGAAAAAAAATCTTCCTTTTCCGGAAAACAATATATTTTTGCAAATAAGCCGCAATTGATTTCGTCACACAGAAATATCTCATCTCTTCGGGTATGTTCACGCGAAATTCTTCACACAGGCGAAAAAAATGATCTATTGCCGTCTTTGCCGTAAAAATAACTGCCGTATAATCGGGAAGATTAATTTTTTGCGCACGGAATTCTTTCGCTGAAACCGGATCTACTCTTACGAAAGGTCGGAAAACAATCTCAACACCGTATTTTTTGGCAACATCATGATAGGGCGTCTTTTTCGTTTTTGGATCAGGCTGAGAAATTAGGATTTTCTTTAGATTTGCGTCCATAAAGTACCTTTTTGCATCGAAAATAAATAAACAAATCCCTTGTATAACAGGAACAAAGGTATGATTTCTTGGGCGCAAAGGTACAAAATAAAATAAAGTAAACCCCCTTTTTCGTTAAAAAATAATACAAACTGTCTATATAACAATGCAATTTGAACAAGGATAGCGTATATCAATACGAAATAGATACCGCAGGAATAAGTTTCTCTTGCATAAAATAAAATCAACGCCGGAAAAAATAAAACGATTCCGCTTGCGCAGATTGATGACGAAAGGGTATTTTTCCATCGCCGGTTATCTTCCTTATTGAAAAAAAGGTAAGCAATAAAAGAATATGTCAAATATTTGTAACCAATAAAAATACCCTGTAAAAGGATAGCATATCCTAAAAAAAGATACAGTCCGGAAGGCGATTCGACAGGGAAAACGCCATTATTCACAGCGACGCAATAGATGATGGTTGAAGTCAGCAAAATGGTTTGTATGCACAAGAGCAATATTTTGAAACCTGCGTAGTCAAACAGTTCATCGGAAGCCGTTTGATTCCTGTTTTCAAATAATTTGTTCGCCATAGCAAGCAGCAATTTCGAATTTTTGCCGACTTGATAGATCAAAATAAAAAAGCAGGCCAGAAAGAGGATGAAACCCATATTTTGGGTTTGCACTCTTCCGGCGATTGGCTCTTCCGGCAATAATATTGTGCTGGTAAAAATCATTTTTTGAATTCAAAAATCAACCGCAAAGCCTTTTCCGGCGTATTTGCCACCACCCACATATCAGGCGTTTTGTGAGGCAAAAACCCATCGGCGTCAATTTTTCCCAACATCGCTAAAAGCGGGTCGTAAAATCCGTCGGTATTCAGAATAATTACCGGATTGGGGTATAGACCGAGTTGTTTCCATGTGATGATTTCCATCAATTCTTCCATCGTTCCGATACCGCCGGGTAAGGCGATACAGGCGTCGGATTGCTGCGCCATGAGTTGCTTGCGCGTGTGCATGTCGGGCGTTGCCGTCAATTCGCGGATGCCGGAATGAAGCCAGCCTTTGTCGATCATAAATTGCGGGATGATTCCACAGACCCGTCCGCCGTTTTCCAGAATAGCATCGGTGACGGCAGCCATCAGGCCGCTGTTTCCCGCGCCGTTGATACAGGCAATGCCGAGTGCGGCCATCCGCTCGCCCAGATCTTTGGCCGCCTCGAAATAGTGCGGCGCAATAGCGGAGCTTGAGGAGGCGTAAACGGTTATTGTATTTACATTTGTTTTCATAATCAGAGCATAATATACATCGGGACTGTCCCCGCAACCTTATTTTCAATTCTTCATTTATTTGTATTCATCCCAACTTTTAACCGGTATTTTATTCATGTCCAAATAACAGAACGCCTGGATAAACGCCGAGGCAAGCCGCGCATTCGTAAACAGCGGAATGTTGAAATCAATGGCACTGCGGCGAATTCGGTAGCCGTTGGATAATTCCCCTTCCGTCAGGTTTTTGGGAATATTGACGATCAGGTCGATTTGCTTGTTGCGAATCATATCAAGCACGTTCGGCTTGCCGTTTTCGCTGGGCTGATACACGTGAATAGAAGGAATATGATTGTCCGACAGAAATTTGTGTGTCCCTTCGGTGGCGTAAATCGTGTAGTTTTTTTCGCACAGCAAACGACATGCGTCCAGCATATCGACTTTTGAGCGCAAAGCCCCACTGGAAATCAGCACGTTTTTTGTGGGAATTTGCATTCCTACAGACAGCATGGATTTCAGTACGGCTTCGTAGTAGTCGTCGCCGATACAGCCCACTTCGCCCGTCGAAGCCATGTCAACCCCCAGCACAGGGTCGGCTTTTTGCAGGCGGGAGAAAGAAAATTGCGAGGCTTTAATGCCGACATAATCCAGATCAAACTCGTTTTTGCCCGGCCTGTCGACCGTTTCGCCCAGCATGATTTTGGTGGCCAGTTCGATAAAATTCAGTTTCAATACTTTGGACACAAAGGGGAAACTCCGGGAAGCACGCAGGTTACATTCTATTACCTTGATTTCGTTGTCTTTTGCCAGAAATTGAATATTGAAAGGGCCTGTAATCCGAAGCGCTGCGGCGATTTCCCTGGCTATGCGTTTGATTTTGCGCACCGTTTCCACATAAAGCCTTTGCGGGGGAAACTGTATGGTGGCATCGCCCGAATGAACGCCCGCAAATTCAATGTGTTCCGAAATGGCATAGCCGATTATTTCGCCGTGATCGGCCACCGCGTCGATTTCTATTTCCTTGGCGTTCTGTATAAATTCGCTGACCACTACCGGGTGTTTTTGCGAAACATTGGCAGCCAATTTCAAAAACCGTTCCAGTTCGGTAGGGTTGGAGCAGACGTTCATTGCGGCACCCGAAAGCACATAGGAAGGGCGCACAAGCACAGGGAATCCCGTTTCGTCTATAAACCGGGTGATACCGGCAAGCGAAGTCAATTCCTTCCACCGCGGCTGGTCGATACCCAGTCGGTCGAGCATGGAAGAAAACTTGTGCCGGTCTTCGGCATTGTCTATGCTCGAAGCCGGCGTTCCCAAAATCGGGACGCCCTCGCGGTCGAGCGAAAGTGCCAGATTGTTTGGGATTTGTCCGCCAGTGGACAAAATCACGCCGTGCGGATTTTCCATTTCGATAATATCCATTACCCGCTCGCAGGTCAATTCGTCGAAATAAAGGCGGTCGCACATATCGTAGTCGGTCGATACGGTTTCGGGATTATAATTGATCATGACGCCGCGCCAGCCGCACCGGCGAATCGTTTCGAGCGCATTGACCGAACACCAGTCAAATTCCACACTGCTCCCAATCCGGTAGGCGCCCGAACCCAGAACGATCACGGAACGCCGGTCGCCCAGATAATGCACGTCGTTTTCCGAGCCGTTGTAAGTCAGATACAGATAATTGGTCTGAGCCGGATATTCGGCAGCGAGGGTGTCTATCTGTTTTACAACGGGTACAATACCTGCTTTTTTGCGTTTTTCGCGCAAAAGCGCTTTTTTGTCGGTAGCAGTGTCCGTATTTTCATACAGGAGTTTGGTAATCTGGAAATCGGAAAAGCCTTTCTGCTTGGCCGTCCGCAGCAAATTTTCCGGAAGTTCTTCTACGGAACGGTATTCCCCGATTTCCCGTGCACAGCGGTAAATCAGTTGAAGTTTTTGGAGAAACCACAGATCAATCTTTGTCAGTTCATGGATACGTTCGATGGAATAACCGGCTTCCAAAGCCTGTGCGATAATAAAAATCCGTTTGTCGGTCGGCTCGGCGAGCGCACGGTCGAGGTTATCCGTTTCCAAATCCCTGTTTGCGACAAATCCGTGCATACCCTGGGCAATCATTCTCAACCCCTTTTGAATCACTTCTTCAAAACTGCGTCCGATAGACATCACTTCGCCCACGCTCTTCATGCTCGACCCGATTTCCTGCGATACGCCCTGAAACTTGCCCAAATCCCAGCGCGGAATTTTGCAGACAATATAATCCAAAGCCGGCTCAAAGAAAGCGGTAGTTGTTTTGGTAACCGAATTTTTCAAATCCTGCAAACCATGTCCCAAAGCCAGTTTGGCGGCGATAAACGCCAGCGGATAACCCGTTGCCTTCGACGCCAGCGCCGAAGAACGGCTCAGGCGGGCGTTTACTTCAATCACGCGGTAGTCTTCCGAAGCAGGGTCGAAAGCATACTGCACGTTACACTCACCCACAATCCCAATGTGGCGGATGATGCGGATAGACAACTCCCGTAAATTATGATATTCCCTGTTGGTGAGGGTTTGGGAAGGCGCGACGACAATACTCTCGCCGGTATGGATGCCCAGCGGGTCGAAGTTTTCCATATTGCAAACCGTAATGCAGTTGTCGTATTTGTCGCGCACTACTTCGTATTCGATTTCTTTCCATCCTTTCAGGGATTTTTCTATCAGCAACTGGCCGGAATAGTTGAACGCTTTTTCGGCCAAAACCCGCAATTCGCCGGGATTGTCGCAAAATCCGCTGCCCATGCCGCCCAAAGCGTAAGCCGCACGGACAATGATGGGATAGCCTAATTGCCCGGCCGCGTTCAGGGCATCGTCAATGGATTCGACAGCCACGCTTTTAATGGACTTGACATTGATTTGATCTAATTTTTTGACAAACAGTTCCCTGTCTTCCGTGTCAATAATGGACTGTACGGGCGTGCCGAGCACCCGAACACTGTATTTCTCAAAAACGCCCGATTTGTACAGTGCGACCCCGCAATTCAAAGCCGTTTGTCCGCCAAAGGAAAGTAAAACCCCGTCGGGGCGCTCTTTTTCAATGACTTTTTCTACAAAAAACGGGGTAACCGGCAAAAAATAAATCCTGTCGGCAACGCCTTCGGAAGTCTGTACCGTAGCAATATTCGGATTAATCAAAACGGTGGCGATTCCTTCCTCCTTCAAGGCTTTCAGGGCTTGCGAGCCGGAATAGTCAAACTCGCCGGCTTCGCCGATTTTCAGAGCGCCGGAACCGAGCAGCAGTACTTTTTTTATCCCGGAACACGAAGGCGCAACATCATGAAAGTGCGGCGTTTTCTCACTGTTTTCTTTGCGCCTCTGCACCCCTGCGCCACTGTGTTTATTAATGGATTCAACGAACAAATCAAACAAAAACTCCGTATCGGTAGGCCCTGAAGCCGCTTCGGGATGGAACTGGGCGGAAAACCAGGGCATCGTTTTGTGGCGGATACCCTCGTTGGTGCTGTCGTTCATGTTGGTAAACAAAACTTCCCAATCGTCCCCCAGCGTATCGGTATCTACGGCATAGCCGTGATTTTGCGAAGTGATGAAACAGCGGTCGGAGCCTGTCATGGCAACCGGCTGGTTGTGGCTGCGGTGTCCGTATTTCAGCTTGAAAGTCGAGGCGCCGCCGGCCCTGGCCAAAAGCTGATTGCCCATGCAAATACCGAAAATCGGCTTGCCCGTTTCCATCGCCTTTTTGATATGATCAACGGTTATCCCGCAATGGTTGGGATCGCCCGGCCCGTTTGAAATAAACAGTCCGTCATATTCCAAAGTATTGAAATCATAATCCCAGGGAACGCGCACAATCGTTACGTCCCGTTTCAGCAAACAGCGGACAATATTGTGTTTGACGCCGCAATCGACTAAGACAATGGTTTTGGAGCCGTTTCCATAACGCAAAACTTCTTTGCAGCTAACCTGCGCAACGCCCCCCTGTATCTCAAAGGGTGATTCCCAGCCTTCTTTGAGAAATGCTATCTTCCCCATCATCGACCCTTTATCCCTGATCAACTTGGTCAGAGCGCGGGTATCCACGCCGTAAATACCGGGCACTTTATGCTCCTTCAGCCAGTCGCCCAAACTTTTGCGGGCATTCCAGTGACTGTATTCGTGGGAATATTCGGAAATAATCAAACCGCTGACCTGAATCTTTTCCGATTCGTAAAACTGCGAAAGCCCGTTGATGATATTATCTTCGGGAACGCCGTAGTTTCCGACCAAAGGATAAGTTACCGTAAGAATTTGTCCGGAATAGGAAGGGTCTGTCAGGCTTTCCGGGTAGCCAACCATCGCAGTATTGAAAACAACCTCGCCGGCAGCCCGACATTCATAGCCGAATGAATAACCCTCGAAAGTCATTCCGTTTTCCAATATTAAAACAACTTTTTTGTCCATAGATTTTGAAAGGAAATTGTATTATTTTCCGGCAAAGGTACTAAAAATTTCCAAACCACGAATTGTTGTCCGAAACTCAATCCGCATAAAAGGCCGCGGGGGCAGCCCCGCAACGCCCCCGTCACTGCCCACCTCGTCATTGCGAGCCGCGTAGCGGCGTGGCAATCCAGAGAAAAACCCCGCTGCGTCATTGTAATTCCTGGATTGCTTCGCTCGCAATGACGTGTGCGGCGTGGCAACCCCCACACAAAAAACCAAAGCCCCCCAATCGGGAGGCTTTTTCAAAATCCAAATAAAAAAATTAAATTGTTTATATGTTCTATTTATTTCATGCTTGCCGAGTACTCGGAAAACGTTTTTTGACCTCGAAAGTTACTTGCCGGGTACTCGGAAAACGTTTTTCGACCCCGAAAGTTGCTGTAAAGATACAAGTCCATTTTAAATCAACAAAAGAATTTTTGCCAAATTAAGAAGATTTATATATTTTTTTAAAAATTTAATTTTTTCATTGCTTCCCCACCCGTCATTGCGCGCCGCGATAGCGGCGCGGCAATCCATGTTTTTTCCTGGATTGCTTCGCTTCGCTCGCAATGACGAGTATGGCTTTGCGACCTCGTCCCGTCACCCTGAGCCGCGTAGCGGCGCGGCAATCCGGAAAAATAACCCCGTCATTGCGATTTCCGGATTGCTTCGCCTCCGGGTGACGTGTACGGCGCAAAAACAGGGTGGGCAGTGACGGGGGCGTTGCGGGGGGTACTTAAAGAATAATTCGCCCGGATTGTTTAAACTTTCCAC
>JAIRKG010000071.1 GCA_031260235.1 Dysgonamonadaceae bacterium
GCGCAACAGTATCTTCAACCCGCGCTCCAGCCTGCTCATCTCTTCTTTTTCATCTACAAGCGCCGCCGCCGGACGTGAAGAATATCCGCCAATATCAATCATATCTGCGCCTTCTTTAACGATTTGAACAACCCTGTCGGCTATCTCTTTTTCAGTCTGCTTTCGGCTTCCGGCATAGAAAGAATCCGGCGTGATATTCAATATGCCCATCACTTTCGGCGTATCGAAATCTGTTAATTCTCCTTTTATATTATTTGTCATTTGTATGTTTTTTTAGTCCTAAAAATTAGGTGTTTGCTGTAATAAATATCTGCAAAGGTACTGAATATTTTTTATATGGAATGACAAGTTCAATTAGTTACATTTACTGATTGAGCTGTGCTGCTTGAATATGCGAATTCGGGTTATATAGCAAATAATGGTTACATTTGCCCGAATATCTAAATAAAAAGGATGAAATCTTTCCTTAAATACAGCGGAATCGGAATATTGTTGTTGGGAGAATTATTCCTGATCGTTCCGTTTTTCCTGAAAAACGAAACCAATACAACATTGTCGACGGGTTTATCACTGGTAATTGCAGGCTTTGTTTTGTTTGTTGTGATTAGCAAACGAGTTGAAAAGTAAACTCGAAAATTTGTCCATATTCTACCGGAACTTCAAAAGAATCTTCAATGCTTAAAAGTCCCAGATATACATGTATGAGCCGGATGACGCCTCCGTGCGTGAATATGCAGACGGATTGTGCTCCCGAAGATTTGAGTTCGTCCATAAAAGCGTAAACTCTTTGTTGCATCATCCGGTAAGATTCCCCGTTTTTTGCCGGATAATTAAGCCAGTCGGCAAACCAGTCGGTTGCTTCCTGTTTGTCAATTTCCATCCACGATTTCATTTCCCAATCACCGAAATTCAATTCTTTCAGCCTGACGTCTACGGCAGGCACATAGCCGCAATATCCGGCAAGCAGGGTGCAGCGCGACAGGGGACTTGAATAGATCCGGTCGAATGTTTTATCTGCCAATCGATTTTTTACGGTTTCCGCTTCGGCGGGGAAAGAGGACTTCAAGGCTACGTCGGTAAAACCGTAGCATATACCCTGCGGAACGTCCACTGCGGTGTGTCTGATTACTGTTAATTTCATGACTTGGAATATTTATGGCTGTTCATTGCTTCGTAAATAACATCCTGTATCCTCTCGCGGATGTTTAACTGCATCAATTGCCGGTGTTTTCGGGACGGATAAACGCGGTTGGATAAAAAGATATATATCAGGTTCTGATCGGGATCGACCCAGAAGCAGGTTCCCGTAAAACCGGTATGTCCGTAAGCAGATGCGGAAAGGCTTGCGTGGCTTTTGCCCGGGTTATTCGCGTCGGGCTTGTCAAATCCCAATCCGCGGTGGCTGCGTGCGCTTTTGGTTCCGGTGAACAGTTTGACGGTTTCTTTGCTCAAATATTTTTCGTTGCCGTATTGACCTTCATACAATAACATTTGCAGGATTTTGGCCAAGTCGTTTGCATTGGAAAAGAGGCCTGCATTTCCCGAAACACCTCCCATTACGGCGGCGACTTCATCGTGCGGATAACCGATTATGAGCTGTTTCCGCCATGTTTCGTCATATTCCGTAGGCGCAATATTTTCTTTGGAAATCTTCCTTAACGGTAAAAAGCCGGTATAATTAGCGCCCAAACCGGCATATAACCAGTGATCCAGAAAATTGTCAAGCGTCTCTTCGGAGATATTTTCTGCGGCTTCTTTCAAAAGCATGAAATTCAAATCACTGTATAAATAGCCGTTTTTATTCATCAGTTTGGCATTGACGATTTCGTTCATCATATCTTTTTGAAAATCCGTTTTAATATAGAATTGATCTGCCGCCTGTTTTTCAATGCCGGGCACAGGCAGGGTTGAAACCATTGTATCGGCAAGCAATTGGTAAAAAGAGATGCAAGCCGGCAAACGTGTTTCGTGGAACAATGCCGATTGAACAGTAATATTCTTTTTATCCGAATGTCGCAGTTCGGGAACAAATCGGCTGATTTTGTCGGTCAATGCGATTTTCTTCCTGTCATAGAGTTTCATGACGGCGGGAAGCGTGGCAAGCGTTTTAGTCAGGGAGGCTATATCGTAAATATCCGTATGCAGGACGGGGCGTACACCGGTGTAATCAAACGCTCCGAACGACCGGTTATAAACGACAATTCCATCTTTGGCAACCAGTACCTGGCATCCCGGAAAGGCTTGATTATTCATTCCTTCGATGACGATAGATTCGATTTTCCGCAATGCTTCGGGCAACATGTTTGCTTCTATCGCTTCCTGATAGGATAACCTTACTTTTTGCGTTGTCAGTCCGTCGCCGAAATCAAACAGGCCGGGAATACTTACCGGCAGTTTTCCTTTGGCGGGGATTCCGCCCATAATCAGTTCCGCTGCGGCTTGTTGCGCCCCGGGCGTATCTTCGTAAGCTGCTATAACCGATTTTGCTTCGGCAATGCTTTGTTTAAACTGCGCGATAGAGTAGGGCTGGGTGAAGAAACACAGATGAATGTCTTTTTCCGTTGCCAGGTTCCGAAGTGCCGGGAAATCGGTTTGCCCGGTGGAATGTATGGTACAAATGATTTCATCGTAGTTTTTTAACTGAGCAAAGACTTTCTCAGGATTGGTTTTAAGTTCAGCTGCGGTCAGGTTGAAAAAGTCGAATGCGCCGTACAAAGACAGCCTGTTTCGGAATGTAAGCCCGTTTTTTGCATCAATGGAAAGGACGGCAATCTTTTTCGCGCCTAATTTCCGAATGGGAATTTGTTCGTCTTTGTTTTTCAGGAGCGTAACGGCTTCGTTATTCAGTTTCTGCACCAGCCATTTGGAATAATCCGAATTAATTTTTTCGTTCAAGCCGTTTATTTCGATCGGCGTCAGGTTGTTTAATCCGGCAATGTATTTATACTTCAGTATTTTCAGACATCTGTCCTCGACGTCCGAGATATTGACGACACCAAGTTCGACAGCTTTTTTTACTTCCGCAAATTCCAAAGCCGGGTTTTCCGGATAGAGTAAAATATCATTTCCTGCAATCAAAGCCCGTACGCAAATACTCCCCGCTTGGGAAGCGCCTTTCATATTCAAGGCGTCGGTGAATGTTAATCCGGTGAATTTCAGTTCTTTTTTTAATAATTTATTTATAATTTCGGGCGACAAAGAAGCAGGCAAACCGAAAGTATTGTCCAGAGCGGGAACAGACAAATGTCCCGTCATTATCCCTGAAAAGCCTTCTTCAATAAACGCTTTGAAAGGGTATAATTCAATGTTTTCCAAGTGTTTTCTCGTACCGTTTACCACAGGTAAAGTCTTGTGGGAATCTTTGGACGTATTGCCGTGTCCGGGAAAATGTTTTCCAACAGCCATTACGCCGTAACTTTCCATGCCTCGGGAATAGGCAATGGCTTTTTCGGCGACAAGCCGCTCGTTTTCGCCGAATGAACGGACGCCAATCACGGGATTATTCGGATTATTGTTTATATCCAAAACCGGCGCGAAATTAATCTGTATGCCCAATTCACGACATTCGCGCCCCACTTCCGCGCCATACAGTTGAATCAGATTGTTGTCTGTAATCGCACCCAGCATCATGTTTTTGGGAAATCGCGGCGTATTCTCAAGTCGCATGGACAAACCCCATTCACCGTCAATGGAAATGAGCAGGGGGACTTTTGCAGATTGCTGATAAAGGTTAATGCTTCGAGCTTCGTCTTCCAAAGTGCCTTTGAAAAAGATGATTCCGCCGATTTTCTGTTCGCGGATATATCTTAGCGTTTTATCATTATGCGAAAGGCTTGGATCTGCCGCAACCATAAACAGTTGCCCGATTTTTTCGTCCAGTGTCATCGTGTCGAAAATCGAATCTACCCAGTGTTGCATTTTCGCCGCATCTACATGCTGATACAGCGTCGGCTGTTTTTGTGCAGACAACACAGGATTGATAAGCAACGCGATTAGCGTTAGCAAATAAATTTTGTTCATTTTTGTATTTATATTTTTATAACACGGAGAGGTTATTCTGTTTTTATTTATTCTTTTCCGTGTCTATCCATGAAAACGGCTCTGTGTAACTCCGAGTTAAAATTCCTCCAGAACAATGTCAATCCGTCCGAAATAGACGCCATAAGCCCCCGTCTGGTTGATGATTACTTCTCGCCCGTCCAAATTCGTCCGCCGGTCGGGCTCAGACATAAACGTATGGGTATGTCCTCCCAGTATCAGGTCGATGTGGCGGCTTTTCTTAGCCAGCGTAATATCCCCGACACGCTCTTCGTCGGGATAATAACCCAGATGGGACAGGCAAATGATTAAATCGCACTGTTTCTCGTTTTTCAGGAAAGCAGCCGCCCTGTTTGCCGATTCTACCGCGTCAAGGTATTTTAC
This sequence comes from Dysgonamonadaceae bacterium, assembly GCA_031260235.1. Lineage (GTDB taxonomy): Bacteria > Bacteroidota > Bacteroidia > Bacteroidales > Azobacteroidaceae > Azobacteroides. The sequence continues at coordinate 4,423 of JAIRKG010000071.1, forward strand.
TCCGACCGCATTGGACTTGGCAACCAGGCCTTTTGGGTCGATTGTCAAACCGATAATGCCGATTTTTATTCCGTTTCGTTTAATGATATGGTATTTTTTTGTCAGCCCGTCCATTGGCGTACCCGAAAATTCGAGATTCGTAGCGATGAAAGGGAAATGAGCCTTTTTAACCATTCGGGACATGAATTCCAAACCGTTGTCGAACTCGTGGTTTCCGAGGCAGGCGGCGTCTGTTTTCATCAAATTGGCAATCGTTATTTCGGCGTCGCCTTTATACTGGTTGAAATAAGGCGTTCCCTGTACAAAGTCGCCACAGTGGAAAAGCAGCACATTTCGGGCTTCTTTGCGGACTTGATTGACATAATTGTCCAGGCGCACCATTCCGCCTTTGTTGGCATAATCGCCGTCGTTGTCAGGGAACGGTTCGATGCGGCTGTGCGTGTCGTTGATGTGGAGGACGACGAGGGAGGTTTCCTGCGCCTGAAGGGCGATGGATAGTGCAAATAATATAATTACAGGTATTTTTTTCATTGTAAAATCGTTATTCTATTATCTAAATGAGCATCAATCGTTTTATTTTCTGCCGTTTGCCTTTTGATATATTCTGTCAAAACATCGCGGATAAGCATGTTTGAGTCCGTAACTTTCACGGCTTTCGTAAGCACTCCCACCCCGGCGTGGCCTTCGGCACGGTAATCGACGGTAGCGACAAGGTAAATCTTATTTTCGTCAATGGCTTCCCCGCCGATTTTCAGCGACAGGAGGGACTTGTCTTTAATGACGGCTTCTATGTTTTTCGACAATACTTCACCCTCTCTTTGGGCAATGGAATTGAAAAATTCGTTAACTGTCTGTCCCTGCAATTCGAGTAAAACAATTCGGTTATTGAACGGGAATATTTCATACATGTTCCCGATTGTTATCGCTCCCTGATTCAGGCTACTGCGGATTCCCCCCATATTGGTTACCGCAAAATCGACATGTCCCCATAAACCGGTTGCGTAGTCGAAAATGACATCGGCGGTGAAATTGCCCAGCAAACTTTGGGGCTTTCCTTTGGTTAATATTTGTTCGGCAGTTCCGATAACCGTTTGGGTTCCTGCGAACATTTTCGTGCGGAGGGAATCGACCAGCGTCCGCATTTCGGTATTTTCCACCGGCTCCCATGCAACGTCCATTTCCACGCGGGTGACTTCGATGCTTTTTACTGTGTACTGTTTTGTGCCGGCAGTTGTTGTGGTGGCCGCGATGAATAATAATATTCCTGCTGTTTTTAGGTTAGTTTTCTTCATTGATAAAATTGTTTACTTCTTTTACTTTTTTGAATAAATCGGACGCAAACACAAAATCGCTCAATTCTCTGTTAGACGACATCATGATTTCATCTTTGGTTCCTTCCCAATCTTTGTGTCCTTCGTTAATAAAGATAATTTTTTCTCCGATGTTCATTACGGAGTTCATATCGTGGGTATTAATGACCGTTGTGATGTTGTATTCTTTGGTGATGTCGTGAATCAAATCGTCGATGAGCAGTGAGTTTTTAGGGTCTAAACCCGAATTGGGTTCATCGCAAAACAAATAAGCCGGATTCATCGCGATTGCGCGGGCGATGGCTACCCTTTTCATCATTCCGCCGCTGATTTCTCCCGGATATAAATCGTCGGCGTCGGTAAGATTCACCCTTTCCAGACAGAACTTTGCACGTTTTTCCCGGTCTCTCCAACCGTCGTTGGTAAACATGGTCAAAGGGAACGTCACATTTTCCAATACGGTCATCGAATCGAAAAGTGCCGAACCTTGAAACAACATGCCCATCTCGCGGCGCAATTCATTCAATTCCTTTTTAGTCATTGCGGTTAGGCTTCGGTTGTCGTAACGTATTTCACCCGACGACGGACGATACAGACCAATCAGGATTTTCATAAAAACCGTTTTGCCGGAACCGCTTCGGCCGATAATCAGATTGGTCTTTCCCTTGTCGAAGAGCGTCGAAACATCTTTTAAGACTTCTTTTTCTCCAAATGACTTGTGTAGATGTTGAATTTCTATCATTTAGTCTTTATGATTGCAAATATTTATATCAAAATTGCTTCGGGCTTCGCACCACAGCAGGCAATGGTTGCTCTCCACTTTAACCGGCAAGCATTACTTGAGTTATTACCAGATCGAAGGTCAAAATCAACACGCTGCTTGTTACCACCGAATCTGTACTGGCTTTGCCCACCTGTAATGCGCCGCCTTTCACGTTATATCCGAAAAACGAAGCAATCGAAACAATCAGGAAAGCAAAAACCATAGACTTTACAATCGAATATCCGATATATTGCGGCGCAAACCAATAACGTATGCCGTATTCATATTTCGCGACCGTCATAAAATCCGTAGCGAAAGCAATCAAATATCCGCCGATAATCCCGAAAAACATACTGATAATAACCAGCACGGGAATAAACAGGATAAACGCAACGAGCTTCGGCAAAATCAGGTAATTGGCAGAGTTCACGCCCATAATTTCGAGTGCGTCAATCTGTTCCGTAACGCGCATTGTGCCTAATTCCGATGCTATGTTTGACCCCACCTTGCCTGCTAAAATCAAACACATAATCGTTGATGAAAATTCAAGGAGTATAACCTCGCGGGCAATATAACCGACCGTAAAATCAGGTATGAGCGGCGATTGGATATTCAGTGAAACCTGTATCGTGATAACGGCTCCGATAAATACCGATATAAAAATAACAATCCACAGCGAATCAACGCCTAATTTATATGCTTCTTTCAACGTCTGTCGACAGAACACTCTCCAACGGTCGGGAATTGCAAGCGTTCGCCCAATCAAAATCACATATTCCCCGAATTTTTCCAATGCCTTCATTTGAATAAGAAAATCATTTCATTTGTTTCAGGGTACAAATGTAGTGATTTTTTATTACTTTTGTACTCAAATATACAACGGTATATACATGAACAAAATGATACTTCGCACAGAAAATCTCGTGAAACGCTACAAAAACCGAACGGTAGTAAACCACGTTTCTATTGACGTAAAGCAGGGGGAGATAGTTGGTTTACTGGGTCCTAACGGTGCCGGCAAGACAACAACTTTCTACATGGCAGTCGGATTGATAACGCCCAATGAAGGAAAGATTTTTTTAGACGACAAGGACATCACCAAGTTTCCGGTTTATATGCGGGCGCGGAACGGTATCGGCTATCTGGCTCAGGAGCCGTCGGTTTTCAGGAAATTGTCGGTGGAAGATAATATCCGCGCCGTCCTTGAGATGACGGAACATCCTGCCGATTATCAAAGGGAAAAACTGGAAAGCCTGATTGTTGAGTTCGGTTTGCAGAAAGTGCGCAAAAGTTTGGGCGATCAATTGTCCGGTGGGGAACGTCGCAGGGTCGAGATTGCGCGGTGTCTTGCGATTGATCCGCGGTTCATTATGCTGGACGAACCGTTTGCAGGCGTTGATCCGATTGCCGTGCAGGATATACAACAGATTGTAGGCAAATTGAAACACAAAAACATTGGTATCCTGATTACTGACCACAATGTTCACGAAACCCTGAGCATCACCGACCGCGCCTATCTGTTGTTTGAAGGAAAAGTGCTGTATCAGGGGGTTGCGGAAGAACTTGCTGCCAATCCTGTTGTCCGCGAAAAGTATCTTGGCAGGGACTTTGAACTGCGGCGAAAAGCACTGTAAGAACTAAGAGGTACGAACTCTTTGTCATGTCGCTTTTTCAGCAAGGATACTGCTCTTTATGATGCGTTTGCCTTGAGTAAAAAATAGGTTTTCTTTCCTCTTTGAACCAGCAAATATTTATTTTCCAACAAGAAAGAAGTATCAATAATCGTATCGGGAATCGTCAGTCGTTCTTTATTTATGCTGACTCCTCCGCTTTGAACCATTTTGCGCATTTCGCTTTTGGAGTGAAAGACCGGTGCGGATTCGACAAGCAAATCCACTGCCTTAATGCCCTTTGACAGCGATTCTTTGGAAATATTAAACTGCGTAACGCCGACAAAAACATTCAGCAAAGTGGCCTCGTCCATCTTCTTTAGCGTCTCAGAAGTGGAACCTCCGAAAAGAATTTGAGAAGCCTCTACCGCAGCCTCATAATCTTCACGAGAATGAACCATTGTTGTAATTTCTTGTGTCAAACGTTTTTGCAAAGGTCGAAGATGTGGTGCAGCATGTTGTTCATCTACCAAACTTTCGATCTCTTTCTTGTCGAGGAATGTGAAAATTTTGATATATTTTTCAGCGTCGGCGTCGCACACGTTCAACCAGAACTGGTAAAACTTATATGGACTTGTATAGCGGCGGTCTAACCAGACATTCCCTGATTCGGTTTTCCCGAATTTTCCACCGTCGGTTTTCGTTATTAGCGGACAAGTCAGCGCGAATGCTTCGCCATTTGCTTTTTTGCGTATCAGTTCCGTTCCCGTCGTAATATTGCCCCATTGATCAGAACCGCCCAATTGCAAACGGCAATCGTAGTTTTCATATAAAAACAGGAAATCGTAGCCCTGAAGCAGTTGGTATGAAAATTCGGTAAACGACATTCCCTCGCTTGATTCCGCGCCCAGCCGTTTTTTTACCGATTCTTTCGACATCATATAATTAACGGTGATATATTTTCCAACGTCGCGGATAAAATTCAGGAAAGAATAATCCTTTGTCCAGTCGTAATTATTCACCAGTAGCGCCCTGTTTGGAGCTTCCGATTCAAAATCAAGGAATTTCGACAGTTGGATTTTAATGGCTTCCTGGTTTTTGCGCAACGTGATCTCGTCCAGCAAATTACGTTCTTGCGATTTCATCGAAGGGTCGCCAACCATACCGGTAGCACCGCCCACCAAAGCAATCGGGCGATGTCCCGCCCGCTGAAAATGCTTCAACATCATCACGCCAACCAAATGGCCGATGTGCAAAGAATCGGCTGTCGGATCAATGCCCAGATAAGCCGAAGTCATTTCTTTTTGGAGTTGTTTTTCCACACCGGGCGTTATGTCGTGTATCATGCCGCGCCACTGCAATTCTTCTATAAAGTTCATTTTTCAGTTATTAAATTGATTGATACCGGTGGCAAAGGTAGTTTGTTTTGAGAGATAAAGCGAAAATCTCATGATAATTATTTATACGTTTTCATGGGATTCACGCTTCGTAGGAGTGGTAGGGCATAACGAATGTCCTGTCTTTGTGGAAATAACAAATCAATAATTCGTTTTCCGCAATTCAAAATAAGCCTTTGGATGCAAACAGGCCGGACATATTTCCGGAGCGTCTGCGCCGGTGTGTACATAGCCGCAGTTCCGGCATTGCCATTCGACTGCTTCCGTTTTTTTGAATGCCGAACTGTCCATAAGATTGGCCAACAATTTCCGGTAACGGATTTCGTGCTGCAATTCTACCTTTCCAATCATTTTGAAAGCTGTGGCTACTTTTGGAAAACCTTCTTCGGAAGCGATCTTTTCGAATTGGGGATATAACAAATTCCATTCTTCTTTTTCTCCTTCGGCTGCAGCCGCAAGATTGTCAATCGTTGTTCCGATAATTCCGGCAGGATAACTGGCCGTAATTTCTACCATTCCGCCTTCCAAAAACTTGAAAAATCGCTTTGCATGTTCTTTTTCCTGCTCTGCCGTTTCGAGGAATATTCCCGCAATTTGCTCATAACCTTCTTTTTTTGCGGTACTTGCAAAAAATGTGTAACGACTTCTTGCTTGACTTTCACCGGCAAATGCTTTCAATAAATTTTGTTCGGTTTTTGTTCCTTTAATACTTTTTTCTGTCATAATTTTTTAATTTTTATGTTTTACGGTACAAAGGTCGTAATATTTTATTGAAATACAAAGAAACAATGATAAGTGGGGCTATGTTCTTAATAATAATACCCCCGGCGGCAAGCATCTTGTCCTTCTAATGACAATGGTGGGAGGGAGCGTCTCCTGCTTCGGGGAGAGAACATAACGGCATATTTCGGCGTAAACATAGAATTTGAAGATAAATACAATATCCGTCTACGTCCGGAGTTTTTAGCGGTTCTCTTAATAAAAATCACTATTTTTGTCAAAATTAATTAGATATGAATCGAATAACTTTGGACTATTTCAGGACAAGCCGTTCATTTTTCATGATCGCCGGTCCTTGCGTTATTGAAAACGAATTGATGGCGATGAACATTGCCGAAAGAATTGCAGAGATTACAGCGAAGTTGAATATTCCTTATATATTTAAGGGTTCCTATAAAAAAGCGAACCGGTCGAAAATCAATTCGTTCACCGGAATAGGGGATACGAAAGCCTTGAAGATTTTGAAAAAGCTGAGAGATACCTTTCAAATTCCCGTACTCACCGATATTCACGAAACGGCAGACGCCGCAATAGCCGCCGAATTTGTCGATGTATTGCAAATTCCCGCTTTCCTTTGCCGCCAGACCGATTTACTGGTAGCCGCGGCAAAAACAGGCTTAATTGTGAATGTGAAAAAAGGGCAGTTTTTATCTCCATCAGCCATGCAATTTGCCGTCCGGAAGATTGTAGA